>JBARNF010000244.1:0-6642 GCA_049802835.1 Bradyrhizobium sp. | reverse complement strand
CCCCTTGATCGCGCAACGCGCCGTTCGTGCCGCGCTGGAGCGCGATGCCGTCGCCGTGCTGCACACCGCGAACCAGTCGCAAAACAGCCTGCGCCGCCTGAACACGGCCATTGCTGCCGAAGTATATTCGGGGCTCTTTGGCAGCCCTTACGAATACAGCGCCATGTCGCGCGAAGACAAGGCAAGGGCGTTGGCGCGGTACGGCCTGTCCTACTACACCGGCCGAAAACTAAGCGGTGATGCGAACATCTGGTGCCGGGAGTTCGAATCGGGACCGTTGGACAATCCCGAAGACTTCACGTTGCCGGAGGAAGCGTTTACGTGGTCGCGGCGCCGGGATGGCCTCGCTCCTCGCTCGATCTCGCTCGGTATCGAGGAAAGCGAACTCGTCGAGATCGACGGACAGGCGGTGGCTTTTGCCGACGCGATTGCTCAGCTGAACGAGCTGGTGGGGTCCTACGGCTTTGGCCGGTTTCTCGGATTGGAGCACCTTGACGAAGGCGAGAAGGTTCTCGAGGTGCGCGAAGCCCCGGCTGCGTTCATCTTGATGCAGGCACTTCGGCACCTGGAAACGGCAACTTTGTCCGCGAACTCCATCGTCTTGAAGCAGGCCCTGGAGAGGAGCTGGACACTCGAAGCCGTGGAGGGACGATGGAAGTCGGACGTAAAGGTGGCCGCGGAAGCGGGCATCTTGTCGCTCGCGCAACGGGTAACCGGAACCGTTCGCTTCGATATCGATCATCAGTCCTGCCTGCCGAGCTCAATCCGCGCTGACAGGCCCCTTTACATCACCGACCGCGACTCCTGGGAAATTGAGAAGGCCCGTGAACGTGGCACGCGTTCGCGCGCCGACTTCCTGCGGAATTATTCCGACGCAGTTCCCGAACCGCCCAACCTTCTCCCCTCCATGGAAAGTGTCGCCTAATGTTGGCTGCTATGAAGACTGAAGCCGCTGGCTCCCCGCTTGTCGACGCACTGATGAGCACCGGTTACTGGGCGGAACAAGGCCCGAAGAACTTCGGGGAATGGGAGTTCTACGATCCACAGAGCTGGCACGAATTCGCGGGATGTTGGGATGATCTCCTGCTTGATGAGTACATGCGAGACGGAGGCACGTACCGCTTTCGCCGATATAGTCAGCTTCGCTATGACGCGAACAATAGTGAGCTGACGTTGCTTCCTCATGCACCCTACGAACAGTCGGCGATGATCAATAAGCTAAACGGAGGTTTCCTGAGGCACTTCGAGCCGATCGAAGATCGGTTCCTGAAGAACGCCTTCTTCCAAGGGCTGATGCGTTGGATGGGGAGCAGCTACAGCGCGGCTTCCGACCATAGAAGCTGGAATATCAAGTTGCATCCCTACCGCATCGTCGCGACCGAGGGGGCCGGAGAGCCGAGCCCCGAGGGATTGCATCGTGACGGCGTTGACTACATTTGCTCATTCATGGTGCGGAAATGTAACGTCCGTGGTGGTGAAACAACAGTCACCGATGCCGAGGCGAACGAGCTGACCCGTGTCACGCTCGAGATGCCCGGCGATATCGTGATCGCTGATGACAACACCACCAAGCACGGCGTGAGCCCGATCCAGATCATCAACAGGAAGAAATCCGTCGCCTATCGCGACGTGTTGGTCGTCGCGTTTACGAAAGACTGACCTTCAGCGCTATCGAGGGTAACCGTTAGGCCTATTTTCCTCTTGGTCGCCCTCGACTTCTCCGCTCGCCATCCGGCTCCGGCCCACGCCGCAGTTGTCAGCCCTCGGTGGCGATCGCCTTCGTGCGGAGGCTGCTCAGTCGGCCAAGTCGAGCCTCATGAACTGGTTGTGCGGGCTCGCCTGATAGCCGGCGAACGGCTCACAGGAGACGAAGCCGGCGCTGCGGTAGAGCGCGACCGCAGGAGCATGCAGCTCTGCAGTCCCGGTTTCCAGGCTGAGCTGCGCATAGTCCCGTCTACGAGCTTCAGCGATGATGTGCTGCAGAATGGCGCGACCGACCCCGGTGCCACGTGCAGCGGGCGCGGCGCGCATCGATTTCACTTCGCCATGCGTTTCATCGAGCTGCTTCAGCGCACCGAATCCAAGGAGTATCTCGCCCTGCCAGGCTGTCCAGAACGTCACGGCCGCCGCCGAAAGGCCGCTGGCGTCGAGCGCTTGCGCATGCTCGCCCATGACGCTCTGCAGCTCCGCCAAATGATGTGCCAACAAGGTGGCAACATATGGCGCCGTCGGATCGTCTTGTCTAATTTCCACCGCATACCTCTGTAGTTGTATTCGCGCCGCCCTCTAGCACGATATGCTGGCACATGCTCGCGATTTGTCATCATCGATAGCGGCGCTATCGATAACAAATTACGGAAGCTGCGTTGTCTTGAAATTCTCGTCGTGGCGAAGGCTGTTGCCCGCCGTGTAGGCTCATCGAAGATGATACGTCCCGCTTAGAATGCGTCTTACTGCGTCGAGGGGCACGCGCGTGCCGCCATCCGTTGCCGACCGTCCGAGGAGTTCCTGCAAGAGCAACAGGAGGTCCTGAATGCAGTCGGGCGTTATGGATGATCTCGTCCCCGGAGACTGCTATTGCGCAACGGAGCTAACGTTTTCCGTCGAACGCCAGCCGCAGGGCGAGGGCGCCAAACACCGTTGCCAGCAGATATTGCGGCCAGCGGCCGAGGCGGCCGGTTCTGACGACGCCGGCGCCGACGCGGCTCGCAACCGCAATGACAATTCCATTCACGAGCAGGCCGATCGCGTTCAGGACGGTCGCCAGAATCATCACCTGGAACGCAACCGATCCGGCATCGGCCTGGACGAATTGCGGAAACAGCGCCAGTACGAACAGCGCCATCTTCGGATTGAGAAGGTTCGTCACCAGCCCCTGCCGAAACGCCGCCGATGTGGAGCGGTGGTCGCTCTCGCTGGAGACCGGTGCGAGCAGACGCTTCGAGCTGAATGCCTGCCATGCCAGGAAGAGCAGATAGGCGGCGCCCGCATAGCGAACGGCGTCGTAGGCGAGAGGGACCAGCAGAAACAACTTGGACAAGCCGAAGGCCGCAGCCAGGGCGTGGCAATAGGTGCCCGCCTGAATTCCCGTGAGTGTCGCAAACCCGACGGATCGTCCTTGCGCGATGCTGCGGCTGGCGATCAGCAGCATGTCAGGGCCCGGGGTTGCCGTCAGCGCCAGGCATGCCAAGGAAAACAGCGCCAGCGTGTGAAGATCGGGCATGTCACTCTCCGAGTCGGCCGCGGTGGAGCTTACAGGCGACGGCGTGCCTTGTCTCGTCGACGGGTGACTCCCCAGGTTGTGGACAGTTCGTGCCACGCCTCGCCGGTGGCGGAGCTTGGACAATACGGTGACGCTGCACTCAACCGCGAGGCAGATTGGGCGGATTGCCGCACCGGCTGCGGAGACGCACCGGCGTATACCGTTGTCGGCGTCCTCCGGAAGTTGAGGACGGATTGCATCAACCGGGCGTCTCTGCCCGCAGTGGATCGCAACCCGAGAACGACGTCGCGGTAGCATTTGCTTCGCGCTTGGTGTTCCGCCGGGCGTGAGCCGCAAGGCCTAGCGGCTTCCGCTGCGCCTGATATCGCGGGATGATGCGGCGATGAGCACCAAATCGCGCGAGCGACTCTACGGGGCGGACGTTCGCATTGCGGCCGAGCTGGCGGCGCAGGCGCGCCAGGACGCCGATCGTCTCGCCTGTGATGCCTGGAACAAGCGCATGCTCGGCTTTCGTGGACCCGCGCAGCCATCGCCGACGCTCGACGACGTGCTCAATGCAGGCTACGGTTTTCTCGAAGTGCGCTGTCTCGGCTGCGATACCAGCCAGACCGTCGCGCTCGACGTCGTGCGCCGCTCCAAGGCGACGCCGATCCACGAGCTGGAACGGTACATGCGCTGCATGGAGTGCTCACTGCTGCGCGGCTATCCGTACAAGCGCAGCACGCTGGTCGCGCTGCGCGCGACGAAGATATCGGCGAGCGATCCACCGTCCGCGTGGTGGCCGGGCGAACGCTGAATTTGCGCCAGGTCTGCGTCTGCCGCAGCATCGCCGATGTCCGGTCCTGCAACCAGTCCTCTTCGAATGGCTCGTCGCGCGGAACTGCGTCTCGCTCGAGGGCGGCCCCACAAAAACAGCGACGCTAGCTCGGCGCCCGTCGACGGTCATCGTGCTCGCGCTCCGGACGCTCGACAGCATGGAAACGTGATGCGCAGCCATAGGATCGATTGCGGCCGGACAGGGTTATCGGGCCGCAATAACTCATTCGAGGAGGCTTCCATGCTCCGACCGATATTGCGACTGACGATATCCGCCTTCGTGCTTGCGTGCGGCACGGCCGCGGTGCTGGCGCAGAGCCAGACCACGTCGCCGCCCGATCAGCAGAAAACGCAGCCGCCTGCCATGGCCCAGGGGAGCAGCGGGACGATGGGGGGCGGGATGATGGGGCAGATGACGGGCGGCATGATGGGGCGCGGCATGATGGGTGGAGGAGGCGTGATGGGGCCTCCCTTGATGCGCATGGTGTTCGCGCTGGTCGACGCCGACGGCGATGGGACGATCTCGCTGCAGGAGTTCCAGGCCGCGCATGAGCGGATCTTCAAGGCCATGGACAGCAACAAGGATGGCAAGCTCACTCCCGAGGAGATGCAGACGTTCATGCACGGGCCGAGGTGAGTTGCTTCGCAACGCTGGGCGAGGGCGGCTCTCGCTCCGGGAGCGCCCATTGCTCGAATTGTGATGCACACGCTGATCTCGATCAATGCCATCGTCAGCCGACGAGCAAATGCTGTGGTCGGCTTATCCCGACCGCTGGGCGGGAGAACCGCATCGATGTCGCTGGCGACGGGCCAGTTTGGAGGCGAGCATGACCTACTATTTTTCGAAGTCGGTAGATGTCCCGTTCAACGAAGCCATCGAGCGGGTGACAGCCGAGCTCAAGGCGCGCGGATTTGGCGTGCTGACGCGGATCGACGTGCAGTCGACCCTGAGGGAGAAGATCGGCGCTGACTTCCGGCCTTACACGATCCTCGGAGCTTGCAACCCGACGCTGGCGCATGAAGCATTGAAAGCGGAAAGCCGGATAGGCACCATGCTTCCCTGCAATGTCATCGTCCAGGAGCTCGGTGGAAAGGTCGAGGTCGCAGCCGTGAACCCGGTCGCGTCCATGCAGGCCATAGAAAACGCGGGGCTCGCGACGCTCGCCGCCAGAGTCTCCGGCGAGTTGAGGGCGGTCGTTGAGGCGATCTAGATCTCGCTAGGCAAACGGTGGATCGATTTCCTGCCGTCGCCGATCCTCCTTCCGCTTCAGAAAATATATCTTTCGCTTTTCCAGAAACTGTGCTCTACTGTGCCCATCCTGCTTCGGCACGAGGGGCGTATCGCGATCGTCACGACACGCGAGGCGGGGAGGCGATGGCCGCGGGTTTGCCGCAGCGTGCTTGCGCGCGCGGACGAACGGCAGCTTGCGGACGTGAAGTCGCGTGGTCCTGGCGCCCCGATGCTGGCGCCAAGTCCCGGGGTGATGATCCCCGCGGGCGACGGTGGCTAACAAGCCGGACACCGGGGAGATCGCGAAGTAAGCGTGAAAACCGTCGCGCAGGGGATGCCGGATGTCCGGCTGGACCTGTGGTGACTGCCGCCTGCGTTTTTTGCTGCAGGCGGGCCATGGGTTGCGGCCAGCGCCCGGCATTCCCTGCGCCCTCGTGACGTCGAGGGTCCGTCGATGTTCAGAGCTCGGGCGCGTCAGCGTCGCGAGATCGTGCCGATGCGCACCGGAACCTGCCTGCATGAAAAAGCAACCCGCGGAGTGGCCGACCAGGTGGCTGGCGATGCGGCCGCGTTGATGCCGCCCCATGGCGGCCGTCCAAACGCCGCAACAGGGGCGAGCGGCAAGTGGTCAAACGGCCGGTTGCTCGCCTGGCGGCCCAATATGATCTACATCGGTGTCATCACCAGAGGCCCCCATGCATGTCGCGCGCAGCGGCGCGATGAACAATCCGGAGTTGCAGATGCCGACCAGCCCAGCCCTCACCCTCGACCTCGCGGCGGAGACGACGAGCCTTCTGACCTCGCTCGGCGTTGCGCCGGAACGGCTGCAGGGCGGCGCGCGCGCGGCGCGGTCGCCGATCACGGGTGAGGTGCTGGCGCATGTGCATGACGGCACCCCGGCGGATGCCAAGGCGGCGATCGCGCTCGCCCATGGCGCTTTTTTGCAGTGGCGGCTGGTGCCGGCGCCCAAGCGCGGCGAGCTGGTGCGGCTGCTCGGCGAGGAGCTGCGGGCCAACAAGGCGGCGCTCGGCCGCCTGGTCTCGATCGAGGCCGGCAAGATCGTCTCCGAGGGCCTCGGCGAGGTGCAGGAGATGATCGACATCTGCGACTTCGCGGTCGGCCTGTCGCGCCAGCTCTACGGGCTGACCATCGCGACCGAGCGCGCCGAGCACCGCATGATGGAGACCTGGCATCCGCTCGGTGTCACCGGAATCATCTCGGCCTTCAACTTTCCCGTGGCGGTGTGGGCCTGGAACGCGGCGATCGCGCTGGTGTGCGGCAATAGTATCGTCTGGAAGCCGTCGGAAAAGACGCCGCTGACCGCGCTCGCCACCGACGCGCTGCTGGCGCGCGCGATTGCGCGCTACCGGCG
>JBARNF010000243.1:0-11408 GCA_049802835.1 Bradyrhizobium sp. | reverse complement strand
GGGTCAGCACCGGCTCGGATTTGCGCGCGAGGATCGCCACCCCGTTCCAGGTCCTCTCGCCCTGCCACACCGCGCCATAGCCGGCCTTGCCGATCTCATCCGCCGGGAATTCGCCTTGCGTGCATTTGAGCTCCTGCAGGCACACGATGTCGGGCTTGGCCGCGCGCAGCCAGCGCAGCAGATTGGGCAGCCGCCGCCTGACATTGTTGATGTTGAAGGTCGCGATCTTCATGTGCCGGTGCCAACGAGGAAGGCCTGCCTGATGCCAACCTATGCGGAGCTTACGGATACATGCAAGAAGGCGCTCGACGCTGCGAGTTAAATTCGGTGACAGTGCACTTAATGCCTCACCCGACGCGGTCGCTCGCCGAAGGTCCCCCTTTTGGTCCCCGGTGAGCAGGAGGAAAATTTCATGCACTGTCACCGTAACTGTCGCGCGCGCGAACGAGCCCGGAATCCATACGCCCGATGGCAATGGTTGGGAACGGATCGTCATCGCTATCTCCCTTCCTCACAACCTTTCATGGCTATGGATTCCGGGCTCGCGCGATCGACGCGCCCCGGAAGGACGGCGAGGGGAGATCGGGCCTGCATGACGGACTGCATCCGGACTACGCTTGCTCCAACCCTGATCGCTGGTTAGGCTTGGCTCATGCCCGCATGAGCCCCGCCATGGCCAAACCGCCGATCCCGCACCCGATCCTCTCGACCGCCCGCCTGCGCCTGCGCCAGTTCGATCCCGCCGACACCGAGGCGATGCACCGGTGCTTCAGCGATCCCGACGCGATGCGGTTCTGGAATCATCCGGTCCACACCAAGCGCATCGAGACCGAGCGCGCCGTCCGCAGGTTCATCGACTGCACGCCGTCCTACTACCGGTTCTGGGCGGTGGTTGAGGCCAAGACCGGCCGCTGCATCGGCATGGTCAATTATCACGACGGCCACATCCGCAGTAAGCGGGCCGCGATCGGCTACATCGTCGATCCCAGCCGCCAGCGTGACGGCGTCGCCACCGAGGCGGTCTCTGCGATGCTCGACTTCTGCTTCGGTGAGCTCGGCCTTCACCGCGTGCAGGCGTTGATCCATCCCGACAACGCCGCGTCGCGCCGGCTTGCCGAAAAGCTCGGCTTCCGCTGCGAGGGGCAACTGCGCGACCATCTGCGCGTCGGCGACGAATGGCGCGACGACATGCTGTATGCGTTGCTGACGACGGACGCGCGCGGGTGAGGGCACGATGAGTAGCCCGCATGAGCGCAGCGACATGCGGGGGGTCTCCTGCGCGGCCTATCGCTGGGGGCTCATGGCGTAGAGCGCCGCCGCGCGGCGCGTCTCGAACCATGAGGCCCGAAGGGCACGAGCCAAGTGCGGCGAGCGTCGTGCACTGTCATAGCTATGCAGCGTTATGCCCTATTTCGGGCGCGACGCGACGAGCGCGCGGATCTTGTCCGCATCCGCCGGCGTCGCAGGATTGTAGATCACCATGATCAGGTCGGGCCGGCCATCGACGGCGAAGCCAGAAAATTCCAGCGAGAGCTGTCCGGCGACGGGATGCTGCAGGACTTTCACGCCATCGCCATGCCGTCCTTGCACATCGTTGTCGCGCCACATCGCCGCGAATTCCGGGCTCGTCGCGCAGAGCTCGTCGACCAGCGATTGCACGTTGCGCGCCGCACCGGCGCGCGCCACGTCGGCGCGGAAGGACGCCACCACATAGCGCGCGACGCTTTGCCAGCTGGGCTGCGCGGCGCGAACGCGGCTGTCGCAGAACATCATGCGCAGAACGTTGCGCTGTCCATCGGGCAGTTTGCTGTAGTCGGTGAGAACAGAAGCGGCGGCCTTGTTCCAGGCAAGGATGTCCCATGTCGCCGTGCGAACAAAAGCCGGACTGTGCTCCAGCGTGTCGAGCACGCGTTGCAGGCGGGGTGAGACGCCGTCGGGCGCGCGATAACGGACTTCGGGCGGCCGGCCGAGACCGAGCAGGAACAGATGTTCGCGCTCGACCTCGGTCAGCATCATGGCGCGAGCGATGCGATCCAGCACGTCGGCGGAGGGCGCGCCGCCGCGCCCTTGCTCCAGCCAGGTGTACCAGGTGGCGCTCACATTGGCGCGCTGCGCCACCTCTTCGCGCCGAAGTCCCGGCGTTCGCCGCCGCTGCAGCGGCAGACCGAATGCAGTCGGATCGAGCTTGGCGCGGCGATCCCTGAGATAAGTTCCGAGCGAGTTGGTGTCCGTCATCCTGTTAGCGATTATACCCGTATAATGTCACTACTTTACCCGCATGAGCAACGTAGCAATATCCCGGCGATCTGAACAGGGAGTGTGTCTCATGCGCGTATTCGTCACCGGCGCCGCCGGATTCATCGGCTCGGAGACCACGAGAGAGCTGATCGCCGGCGGGCATCAGGTCATAGGCCTCGCGCGCTCCGAAGAGAACGTCCGCACGCTCGAGCAACTGGGCGCGCAGGTTCATCGCGGCTCGCTGCAGGACCTCGAGAGCCTGAAGCGCGGCGCGAAGGAAGCCGACGGCGTGATCCATCTGGCCTTCATCCATGACTTCACGAAATTCGCGGAGAATGGCGCGATCGACAAGACCGCGATCGAGGCCATGGGCGACGTGCTGGTGGGCACGAACAAGCCGTTCATCGTCACCTCCGGAACCGGACTCGTCGCGGCCAACGTGGTGGTCACCGAAGACATGCGGCGCGAGTCCAGCGCGCACGTTCCGCGCGTGTCCGAGCAGGCAGGTCTGGCCTATGCGTCACGTGGCGCGCGCGCGATGGCGATCCGCCTGCCGCAGGTGCACGGCGCTCCCGGAAAGGCCGGGCTGATCTCTTATCTGGTCGAGCTCGCACGTCAGAAAGGCAAGGCAGCCTATGTCGGCGAAGGCACCGAGCGCTGGGCCGCGGCGCATCGATCGGATGTCGCCCGCCTCTACCGGCTTGCCTTGGAGAAGGGCGCGGCCGACGGGATCTACCACGCCGTCGGCGAGGAAGGCGTCCCGATGCGCCAGGTCATCGACGTGATCGGCCGCGCGCTGAACGTGCCGGTCGTTTCGATCAGGAAGGAGGCGGCGGGCGATTATTATGGACCGCTGGCGATGTTCGCGGGCCTGGATATGCCGGCCTCCAGCGTCCTGACACAGCAGCGCCTGGGCTGGACGCCCAACGGGATCGGCCTGATCGCCGACATCGGCCAACCGGATTACTTCAAGGCGTGAGCGCCGGCCGCGACCGCTGGTGCGCGCGGTCGCGCGCCGCCATGACCTGCGCGGGAGGCGAGTGGAGTTTTGCGCACTGTCACTGTAATCCGTCGTCCCGGCCGACGCATCAACTCGGCGTCGGATTATCGGCGTTAAGGCCGCCTTAACCCTCAATCGGCGTCAGAAGCTATCACGCTACCGGCGCGCGCGCCGCTTGATGTATGATACCACCTCTTACCCTGTCTTTCTCCTTGGCGAAACCTCAGTCCTGGCCGGCCAGACGCATGTCCAGAAATTCTACCAAAAATAGTTCGGTATGGAAAAACAATTATAAGTAACAACTATTTAGGATTGTGTGATGAACATTCCAGCCCTCCTGATTGCAGCCGGATTTGGCGCTGTGTTCTTGGCCGCGGAGCTCAGGTGGCCGGGCCATCCAGTCACCGTCGGCGCAAATCTGGTGATGAGCGCCTTCTCGACAGAGCACATGAAAGCACGCGCTGCGGTTCGGAATGTGCTGATCGATCCGGACTCGGCGCAGTTCGACGGCTTGCGCTCCGTGACGGAAGGCGCGGCGAAATATGTTTGCGGGCTCGTCAAGGCGCGCGACAGCAGCGGCAACTTCGCCGATGCCGCCTTCGTCTATGCCGTGGCAATGGATTTCGCCCGGGTCGATGATGGCGGCAGAATGACGCGCCAGCAGGCGTCTTACAGACCCTGTCCAACCGTGGATGGCGAGCCGAAGATCGCCCAGAAGGAATTGTCGATATCACCCGGCGCAATCGCGCTGGTGAAGACGGCTCAGAAGTTGGTCCCGCAGGGCGATCCGTCGACGCTGACAGCACTGGCCACGACGCTGGCGCCCGCAGCCGGACCTGGCGCCGGCGGATCTGGCGCGGGCGGCCAGCGGATGGAGCAGCAGATCAGTGAGCTCGCCGCGCGGACCGCGATTTCCGCGGATCGGGGCAGTGCAGGGCAGGCCGTCGCGACCGAAAAAGTCGCCGTCAGTAGACCGGCCGAATGGCGCGCCGATCAGCCGCCGCTCGATTGGCCGAAATTCCCGGCGGGTCACCCGCTGGCGGAGCCTGCGCAAAAGCGAAGCCCGTCCGAAGCTCTGGCTTTGGCAAAGGACGTCGAGAACCGGTGGCGACAATCGGAGGCCGCCGGCGATCC
The DNA here is from genome assembly GCA_049802835.1 of Bradyrhizobium sp. Classification (GTDB taxonomy): domain Bacteria; phylum Pseudomonadota; class Alphaproteobacteria; order Rhizobiales; family Xanthobacteraceae; genus Bradyrhizobium. The sequence goes on along the minus strand of JBARNF010000243.1, from coordinate 7,036 downwards.
GCGGCTGCGTCCCTCATTGCAACAGATCAAGGAGGCATGCCGGGCGCTGCTGACGATCGATCACATCGACATCGAGTATCGACAGGCGTGGGCGGCGTTCGTCAGGCTGCAACAGATGGATCGCATCGTGACAGCAAGTTAGCTTGACCGAATGGCTTGGTTGCATCCCTGGCAGCCGCCACCCTCATGCTGGATGGTGCGCGCGGCGTGACAATCGGCGGGGCCGAGGTGAAAGCCTATCCGTTCGGTCTGGATGGCACGCTGGCAGCTAGGGAGGCGGCCGCGGCGTTGTGAGTCGTTCGGCCGCTGCGCTCATCCTGGCTACGCTTGCTGATGCATGGAAGCGCACATGGGAGGACATCAATGGCGACATGTGTGATCCGCAGTCCGTATCGCTCGACACGGACTGACCGTTGAGTACACTCCGATTAAAAGCTATCCAAAATGTAGCGATAGGTTGAGAGCTGGACATGAAGAAGATCCCGCCTTTCAAGCTGGATCCAGTGCCCCTCAATGAGGCGGCACGAGAGTTGCCCGGGTTCAAGTGGGCGCCAAAAGATGTGGGAAAACGACATCAGCTTGGGGGAGAGCCGCAGTTCATTCAGCAAGAGAACTGGCCGAAGTGCCCTTCAGGTCACGGGCTTATGACGTTCTATGCGCAGCTCGACTCGATCAACGACGAGCTTTCCCTCGCAGATTGCGGCATGATCTATGTCTTCATCTGCTACGATTGCTTCAGCGCAGTTTCAGTTGTTCAGTCGTGTTGAGCTGTGTTGGCTTTGTCCCGACGCGCTGGCGGCGTCGTTCAAACGACGTGCTCTGCGCGACGACGCTTAGGGGCAGATTGGTCGGGGGCGCTGCTCCAAGACGCGTGCGCCAAAACACGAACTTCCTCAACCATCTCAACGCGACACACCCTGTCCAGTCCTTCCGCGAAAAATATTCAGCTTTCGTTTTTGCAGAAATTGTGGTTCTCTCTCGTCGTCCCGCCTCGGCACGAGGGGCGTATCGCGATCGTCACGACACGCGGGGTGGGATGCGGTGGGCGCGTTGGGTCGCAGCATGGCTTGGCCGTGCGGACGAACGGCACGAGGCGCACGTTGAAAACGTATGGTCCTGGCATCCCGACGCTGATGCTACGCCGGTGGTGATGATGATCCGCTGGTCACGGGGGCAAGACAGCCCGGTCCCCGGGGAGAGTACGCATAAGACGTAAAGCCATCGCGCAGGGAATGCCGGTTGACCGGCTGGACCTGTGGTTCCTGCCGCCTGCATTTTTTTCTGCAGGCGGGCCATGGGTTGCGGCCAGCACCCGGCATTCCCTGCGCCCTCGTTTTGCAAGAGGGCGAAAACGAGATGCAAGCCTCGGGCGATTCAGGCCGCGAGAACGAGGGCGCATGTCCGGACACCGTCATTGCGAGCGAAGCGCCGATCTCGTAGCGCGGATGAGCGCAGCGATATCCGGGTTCGCCGATCCTGCGCGTGGGACCCCGGATGTCGCTGCGCTCATCCAGGCTACGGCAGCGCGCGTTGTCGCGGCCGTTTGCCGATATCCATCAGCCCGTCAGTGCGAGCGCAGCGAAGCAATCCAGGGTGGTGTGCGGGACTCTGGATTGCTTCCGCCTTCGCTCTTCGAGCTACGGCGGACAAGTCGCTGCGCTCGCAATGACGTCGTTGAGGCAGCAGCGCGTACTACCGCCTCTGGCTGCCGTCGCTGCAGACGATCAGCCCTCGGCGGGCGCCGCCGCGCCGCCCTTGTAGATGCGGTGGAAGCGGCGGCCGAGGCTGGTCAGGACCTCGTAGCCGATGGTGCCGAAATGATGCGCGAGCTCGTCGACGGTAATGCCCTCACCCAGCAAAGTGGCGAAGTGGCCGCGGCGCGCCGCCTTCGGCGGCAGGTCGGTGACGTCGACCGCGATCAGGTCCATCGAGATGCGGCCCGCGATGGGGCAGCGCTGGCCGGCGATGATGACGTCGGCGCCGCGGGTGCCGTCATTGGAGCCGGCGGCACGGAAATAGCCATCGGCATAGCCGGCCGAGAGAATCGCAATCTTTGTGGGGCGGCGCGCGCTCCAGGTACCGCCATAGCCGACGGTGTCGCCGCGCGCGAGATCGCGCAGCTGCACGATGCGGGCCTTGATCTCAGCCACCGGCAGCATCGGGTTGTCGGCCTCCGGCGTCGGATTGACGCCGTAGAGCGCAGCACCCGGGCGCACCATGTCGAACTGGAACGAGGCGCCGAGGAAGATGCCGGAGGAGGCGGCGAGCGCCGCCGGCACGCCGCTGAAGGCGCTCGCGACCTCGCGGAACGCCCCGAGCTGGCGCGCATTGGACGTGCTGTTGATCTGCTCGGCCGAGGCGAGATGACTCATGACCAGGGTGATGCCGTGGTCGCCGGTCTGGATGCGCGGGATCATGCCCTGCGCGTCGATGGTCGTGAGCCCGAGCCGGTTCATGCCGGTGTCGATATGGATGGCGGCGCCGCCCTTCCAGCCGGTGCGGCGGCAGAACATGTCCCACTCGGCGAGCTCGTTGAGGTCGCCGATGACCGGGCGGCAGTTGATCGCGGCGTAGTCGTCGCCGGTGTTCTGGAAGAAGCCGTCGAGCACGTAGAGCGCGGCGGTATCCGGCAAAGCGGCGCGGGCGGCCTTGGCCTCGGCCAGGGTGGCGACGAAGAAGGTCTTGCAGCCGGCGGCAGCGAGCGTGCGCGCCACCGGTGCGATGCCGCAGCCATAGGCGTCGGCCTTGATTACCCCGGCGCATTCGGCCGGCACCGCGGTCTTTTCCAGCTTGCGCCAGTTGGCGGCGAGCGCGTCGAGGTCGATGGTCAGCACGCCGGTGACGCTGGCGGGCACCTGGCTGTCATCAGGTGCCGGCGTGGGGGACTCGGCGGGTTTCTTTTCGGGAACACTCATGAGGCGCTTTTACGCGCCGCAGCGTCGCCGTTCAACAGCACACGGTCAATAGTCGTGGTTCTGCGCCACGTTGCCGTCGTGCGCGAGGTCGCCGAAGCGCGTGACCGAGGCGTCGAAGTGCAGCTCGACCGTTCCGGTCGGACCGTGACGCTGCTTGCCGATGATCACCTCGGCCTTGCCGAGCGCCAGATCCATTTCCATCTGCCACTTCTGGTGCTCCTCGGTGCCGGGGCGCGGCTCCTTGGCGGCGAGGTAATACTCGCCTCGGAACACGAACAGCACCACGTCGGCGTCCTGCTCGATCGAGCCGGATTCACGCAGGTCCGACAGTTGCGGCCGCTTGTCCTCGCGGTTCTCGACCTGGCGCGACAGCTGCGACAGCGCGATGATGGGAACGCTGAGCTCCTTGGCCAGCGCCTTCAGGCTGGTGGTGATCTCGGTGATTTCCTGGACGCGGTTGTCGTTGCCGCGCTTGCCCGAGCCGGACAGCAGCTGGATGTAGTCGATCACCAGGAGGTCGAGGCCCTTCTGGCGCTTCAGCCGGCGGGCCCGCGCCATCACCTGCGAGATCGAGATGCCGCCGGTTTCGTCGACATAGAACGGCAGCGACTGCAGCTCGATCGAGCACTCGCGCAGCTTCTCGAAATCGGCCTCGGTAATGCCGCCGCGGCGGATATGGCTCGACGGAATGCCGCTGCGCTCGGCGATGATACGGGTGGCGAGCTGCTCGCCGCTCATTTCGCAGGAGAAGAACCCGACGACGCCGCCTTGGGCGGCCTTGTAGGTTCCGTCAGGCTGCAATTCGGGAACATAGGCCTGGGCGACATTGTAGGCGATGTTGGTGGCGAGCGAGGTCTTGCCCATGCCGGGGCGGCCGGCCAGGATGATCAAGTCGGAATGCTGCAGGCCGCCCATCTTGGCGTCGAGATCGCGCAGGCCGGTCGAGATGCCGGACAGCTTGCCGTCGCGTTGGAAGGCCTTGGCGGCCATGTCGAGCGCGACCGTCAGCGCCTGGGAGAATTTCTGGAACCCGCCGTCGTAGCGGCCGGACTCGGCGAGCTCATACAGCCTGCGCTCGGCATCCTCGATCTGGTTGCGCGGCGCGAAGTCCACCGGCGCGTCATAGGCGACGTTGACCATGTCCTCGCCGATGCCGATGAGGTCGCGGCGCAACGACAGGTCGTAGATGGTGCGCCCATAGTCCTGGGCGTTGATGATGGTGGTCGCTTCCGCGGCGAGTCGCGCCAGATACTGGCCGACGGTCATGCCGCCGATGTCGATGTCGGCGGGCAGGAACGTCTTCAGCGTGACCGGCGTCGCCACCTTGCCCATCCGGATCAGGCTGGACGCGGTCTCGAACACGGTCTGATGCAGCGGTTCGAAGAAATGCTTCGGCTCGAGGAAGTCCGACACGCGGTAGAACGCGTCGTTGTTGACGAGAATGGCGCCGAGCAGACCTTGCTCCGCCTCGATGTTGTGAGGAGCGCTTCGATAGGTCGGCGCCGCCGTATCGGGCGCCAGCTTCAGAACGTTCGAATCGGTCAATGCCATGAGAGCGTGTCTAGCAGCTTTGAAGGGGAGGGGATAAAGCGCCAGTCGCACGCGAAGCGGAAGCGAAAGCTGAGCGCTATTCACCGTCAGGTAAATCTGGTGGATGAATCCGGACTCGCCAGATGCCGCGCTTGACGCGATCAGCCGGACTCGGCGCCGGCCACGGTGGAACGGAACCCCGGTGCAATCACGAGGTGAGACGTGCTGAACGCATGGTGAGATGGAACGAAGTCAGATGGGCAACGAAGCCGGCGGATCTGCCAGCGCGACTCTTGTTGCCAAGTCCGCCAAGTCTGCAGCTGTCAGGTCCGCGCGGCGCGTCAGATCAGCAGGAGATAGAGCAGGGCGATCAGCGACGCGACCACGCCGGCGGCAATCAGCGCGTAATCGGTGCTGAAGTCGGTCTTTGGTTCCAGCATGGCTCGGCTTGGGCTCTGGGGCATGCCGGGACATTACGGCCGGGTTTTCCCGGGGTCTGTGAGCCAGTTCACAGACCGCCCATATTGTTTGAAAATTTGAGACGGATGGCCGCGAAATCGCTCGCGGGCTGTAAAGTGTTCCGAAAACACCTTGAAATCGAAGGTGGGGCCGACGCCAACGCTGCGCGGCAGCGGTGCGCACTATTCGCCGGCCATCCGGAGCGCAGGATGATGGCCGCGTTCGAGGGCGCGCAGGCGTGCCTCCTCGCGGTGGATGTAGTCGCGCGTCATCGGCACGATGCCCTGGCGCCTGGTGAGCTGGATCTGGAAGTTCATCATGTTCTGCTTGCGGAACGCCATCTCCGAGGCCGCCAGGTAGAACTCCCACATCCGCGCAAAGCGCGCGTCATAGAGCTGCACGGCTTCCTCGCGGCGAGCGATGAAGCGCTCGCGCCAGGCTTTCAGCGTCTCCGCATAATGCAGGCGCAGGATCTCGATGTCGCACACCAGCAGACCGGCGCGCTCGATCGCCGGCAGCACCTCCGACAGCGCCGGGATGTAGCCGCCGGGGAAGATGTATTTGGTGACCCACGGATTGGTCGAATCGGGGCCCTCGGAACGGCCGATCGAATGCAGCACCATCACGCCGTCGTCGGCGAGCAGCTCGGCGCAACGGCGGAAGAACGTGTCGTAGAAGGCGACACCGACATGCTCGAACATGCCGACCGAGACGATGCGGTCGAACGTGCCGGGCACGTCGCGGTAGTCGTGCGGCAGGAAGCGGGCCGAGCCGGACAGGTTTCGTTCCGCCGCACGGGCATTGGCGACCTGCAACTGCTCGGCCGACAGCGTCACGCCGGTGACGTCGGCCGCGGTCATGTCCGCAAGATAGAGCCCGAGCCCGCCCCAGCCGCAGCCGATGTCGAGGATGCGATGGTTGCGATCGATCAACAGCTTGGCCGCGAGATGACGCTTCTTGGCGAGCTGGGCATCGTCGAGGGTGGCGCCCGGCTGCTCGAAATAGGCGCAGGAATATTGCTTGTCGGCGTCGAGAAACAGCGAATAGAGCCGTCCGTCGAGATCGTAGTGCCGGGCGACGTTCGCCCGCGCGCGGCGCCTGATGTTCAGCTGACTGAGGTGGCGGACAATATAGCGAAGCCACCATTGCGGTTTGGCCCAGTCGGGCACCACGGCGGGCTGGCTCATGACGATCTCCAGCAGATCCGCAATGGATCCCTGCTCGAGCACGAACGAGCCCTCCATGTAGATTTCGCCGAGCGCCAGCTCGGGATTGGTGACGATTCGACGCTCGGCGTCGCGGGTCACAAACCGCGCGGCCACGGGAACCCCGGTTCCATCACCGCAGCAGAACGTTGTACCGTCGGCGGTCGTGAATCTGATCGACCCGCGGCGAATGAAATGCCTCAAGAGGCTACGCAACAAGCGGTTCATCCACACCACCCAACGAGCAATCCCGTGAGATGCTGACGTCCCTGGCTGTCCCACTCGACGCATGGGAAAACCGATTGGTTCCAATTCAATACGTTCTTATGTTAGTCACCGTTCATATCTTCCGCGACCGCCGCCGGACACAGGACAGTTATTCGGAAACGGCATTCAAGGATGGACAGCTGTGCGATGGGACATCTGTGCGCTTTCATTCCTTCTCCGATCCGCTAAAAAGGCGGCGGCCACCGGTGCTTTCGCCCGGTGTCCGGCAGTGCTCACCGGACGAGGTCTTTTTGGATCGCCGTCGGCGGCGTCGAGCCGCCGCTCTGTCGGGTGTCACGTTCGCTTGATAGCGAGAGGAAGCACGGCAGCTCATGTCGATCAGGGACGGCGCCGTGCGTGGGCAAAACCATAGCTGGAGAATGAGGATGGGGAGCCGAGCGCTCAATTTGGCGACGGCGGTGGCCGTGTTCTGCGTGGCGCTGACGGGTGTGGCGGTGGCGCAGGAGAATCTCGATGCGGGCAAGAGCCCCGCGCAGATCTTCAACGGGACCTGCACGGTCTGCCACAAGTCTCCGCGCGGTCTCATCAAGACGACGTCGGCGGGATCGCTGCCCGGGTTCCTGAAGCAGCACTACACGACCAGCCCGGAAATGGCCGGCGTGCTCGCCAACTACCTGATCTCCAACGGCGCTGCCGATG
>JBARNF010000242.1:0-1883 GCA_049802835.1 Bradyrhizobium sp. | reverse complement strand
GCGATCGGCTGTGTGGTCGACGGTTGCCCGCCGCGGATTTCGCTCAGCGCCGAAGATATCCAGCGTGAGCTCGATCGCCGGCGGCCCGGACAATCACGATTTACGACGCAGCGGCAGGAGCCGGATGCGGTCAAGATCATGTCCGGCGTATTCACCGACGAGAAGAGCGGCCAGCAGGTGACGACCGGCACCCCGATCATGCTGTTGATCGAGAACGTCGACCAGCGTTCCAAGGACTATTCCGAGATCAAGGACAAATATCGTCCCGGCCATGCCGGCTACACGTACGACGTCAAATACGGCATCCATGATTATCGCGGCGGCGGTCGCGCCTCCGCACGCGAGACGGCCGCGCGGGTTGCCGCCGGCGCCATTGCCCGCAAAATTGTGCCACGCCTCAGCGTGCGCGGCGCGCTCGTGCAAATGGGCCCGCACAAAATCGACCGCTCGCGCTGGGATTGGAATGAGATCGGCAAAAATCCGTTTTTTTGTCCCGATGCGAAGCAGGCCAAATTCTTCGAGGAATATCTCGATGGCGTCCGCACGTCGGGAACGTCCTGTGGGGCGGTAATCGAGGTCGTTGCGGAAGGCGTTCCGGCCGGTCTCGGTGCGCCGGTCTATGCGAAGCTCGATGGCGATCTCGCCGGGGCGCTGATGGGAATCAACGCCGTCAAAGGCGTTGAAATCGGCGACGGCTTCGCCACTGCCGCAATGAGCGGCATCGAAAATGCCGACGAGATGCGAATGGGCAATGACGGCAAGCCGTTGTTTCTGTCCAACCATGCCGGTGGCATTCTCGGCGGCATTTCGACCGGCCAGACCATCGTTGCCCGCTTCGCGGTCAAGCCGACATCGTCAATTCTGACGCCACGCAAAACGGTCGATCGTTATGGGCACGACACCGATATCGTCACCAAAGGACGCCATGATCCGTGCGTCGGAATCCGGGCTGTCCCGATCGGAGAAGCGATGGTGGCATGCGTGCTGGCTGATCACTATCTGATGCATCGCGGCCAGATGGGCGTGAATGCGGGCGAGGGGACGGCGTGGCCGTTCAAGGCGTAAAGCGCGAGATATCGGTGCCGGACACCCACAGCAGAGTTGAAGCGGCGATCAAGGCCTTCGCCAAAGGAGAGATCGTGGTCGTCACCGACGATGATGATCGCGAGAACGAGGGCGATCTGTTCGTCGCGGCCTCGCATTGCACGCCCGACAAGATGGCGTTCATCATCCGCAATACATCGGGCATCGTCTGCGCGCCGCTCGGCGCCGAGCTTGCCCGGCACCTCCATCTTGAGCCGATGGTGGCGGCCAATGAGGCGCCGCTCGGCACCGCATTTACCGTCTCCGTCGATGTCCGCCATGGGCTCACGACGGGCATATCGGCCGAAGAGCGCTGCAACACCGTGCGCGCGCTCGCCAACGACAACAGCGGCGCCACGGATTTCGTGCGGCCCGGCCACGTGTTTCCACTGGTCGCGCGCGAGGGTGGCGTGTTGATGCGCTCAGGCCATACCGAAGCTTGCGTCGACCTTTGCCGCCTGGCGTCACTGCCGCCGGTCGGCGTCTTGTCCGAACTGATGAACGACAACGGCTCGGTGATGCGGGGTCCGGAAGTGGCGGCCTTCGCGCAAAAGCACAAGCTGGTGCAGGTTTCGATCTCCGATCTTATCGCCTACCGGCAAAGCCGCGACAAGCTGGTCGAACGGGTCGGTGCATTTCCGCTCGCGTCCGAGATCGGCACGCTGCAAGGCTATGCCTACGTGACGCCATTCGATCGCGTGCACCATATGGCCTTTGTCTATGGCGATATCGGCGATGGCAAAGGCGTGCTGGCGCGGCTGCACCGCGCTGATGTCATCGGCGATGTTTTCGGCGGCGCC
>JBARNF010000241.1:0-2140 GCA_049802835.1 Bradyrhizobium sp. | reverse complement strand
CCTGCGAGCCGTCGATCAGCACCGGAATGCCGCGGGCATGCGCGATGCGGATGACCTCCTTGACCGGAACGACCGTGCCGAGCACGTTCGACATCTGCGTCATCGCCACCATCTTGGTGCGCGGCGAGAGCAGCTTCTCGAACTCGTCGAGCAGGAAGTTGCCGTCATCGTCGACGGGAGCCCATTTGATCACGGCGCCCTGCCGCTCCCTGAGAAAATGCCAGGGGATGATGTTGGCGTGGTGCTCCATGATCGAGAGCACGATCTCGTCGCCCGGCCCGATCCGCTCGCGGCCGAAGGTCTGGGCCACCAGATTCACCGCCTCGGTGGCGCCGCGTGTGAAGATGATCTGCTCGGAGCTTTCGGCGTTGAGGAAGGCCGCGACCTTGGCGCGCGCGCCCTCATAGGCTTCGGTGGCGGCATTGGCGAGATAATGCAGCCCGCGATGCACGTTGGCGTATTCCGACGTATAGACCTGGTTCATTCGGTCGAGCACGGCCTGCGGCTTCTGCGCCGAGGCCGCGTTATCGAGATAGACCAGCGGCTTGCCGTGCACCTGCATGCCGAGGATAGGAAAATCCGCACGGATGCGGCCGACGTCATAGCCGCTTCCGTTCACCGCTGCGTGCATCACCTACTCCCGTTGTCCGAGCCAGCCCAGCATCGCCTCGGTCAGCGCAGCCCTCACGTTCTCGTTGGCTGCGCCCTCGATGATCTCGCCGACGAAGGCCTGGATCAGCAGTGCCCTCGCCTCCTTCGGCGGGATGCCGCGCGCCATCAGGTAGAACAGCAGCTCGTCGTCGATGGCACCGGTGGTCGTGCCGTGACCGCACTGCACGTCGTCGGCAAAGATCTCGAGCTCCGGCTTGCTATAGGCCTCCGCCTCGTCGGACAGCAGCAGCGCCCGCGACATCATCTTGGCGTCGGTCTTCTGGGCGCCGGGACTGACCGTGATCTTGCCCTGGAACACCGCGCGCGCCGTGTCGCCGACCACGGCCTTGAAGGTCTCGCGGCTCTGACAATTTTCAGCCGAATGCTCGATCGCAAGCGTGGTGTCGGCATGCTGGGTGCCGGCCAGCAGCGACGCACCGCGGATGTCGGCGATGGTGCCCTCGCCCGCGATGCGAGCGAACAGCTGATTGCGGACCAGCGCGCCGCCAGCCACGAAGCCCAGCTGATTGAAGGTCGCGCGGGCGCCGATATTGGCCAGCAGCGAAGAGATATGCAGCGCGCTGTTGCCCTCGCTGACAACCTTGACGTGGTCGATCCGGGCCTCATCGCCGACCACGAGCTGCAGCGCGGTGTTGACCTGATACTCGGTGCCATCGGGGCCTTGATGCGTCTCCACGACGGTGGTACTGGCGCCGGCGCCGATGTTGACCAGCGAGCGCGTGAACATCGAGGTCGCGACCCAGTTGGTGGTGACGAACGCGACATGGATCGGCCGGCCCAGCGCGGTGCCCGGCGCAACCAGGATCACGACGCCGTTGGCGGCGAGCGCGGTGTTCAGCGCCAGCGCCGGATCGTCATCCGGCACCACCGGGCCGAGACGCTGCGACAGCAGCGGCTTGTCGGCCGCGAGCGCGTCGGCCATCGGCTGGATGGTGAGGCCCGGCTCGAGATCGGCGAGGTCGGACAGCTCGGGCACGAAGGCGCCGTCGACGATCATCAGCTTGCGGAAGCCCGCGCCCGCGAACAGGTCCGCCGCCTCGCGCGCCTTTGTCTTGGCGGCGTCGTCGGGAAGCGACGCGAGCCGCTTGGCCTCCTTCATCTGCGTGCGCAGATCGGTGTAGCGCCAGGCTTCGACGCGCCGGTGCGGCAGGCCGACCGTGTTGAAGCGGTCGAACGCCGCCGCCCGGACCGCGGTGATCTCCTCGCCGCCCGGCAGATAGCGGCGGGCGCCCTGATACAGATCGGCCAGTCCGAGTTCGGCCTTGGTCTTGCGGATCGCGACGCCCATGATCGTACTCCCTGGCCCTTACGCCGCTTCGCTCTGGTACTGGGCGTAGCCGGTCGCCTCGAGCTCGCGCGCGAGATCTTTGCCGCCGGTGCGGACGATGCGGCCCGCCGCAAACACGTGGACGATGTCGGGCACGATGTAGTCGAGCAGCCGCTGATAATGGGTGATCACGATCATGCC
>JBARNF010000240.1:0-1882 GCA_049802835.1 Bradyrhizobium sp. | reverse complement strand
CGGAAGATCTTGCGTAGGGGACCGGGCGTAAGGAGTCGTAGCAGTGTTGTCTTGCCGCCGCCGGGGGCACTTCGCAAAAACACGACCCCCGACCAGGGATCGTCGACATCGTTCAACAGATCCAGCGCGCCGGCCGCGAACAGCTGCACGAATTGCTCATCGTGCACCGACCGTTTGGAAGCTCTGAGGCGAAACGGATTTCGCATTCAGCCTCCTCGCTTGTGTCGGCTCACCCGGGGAAACAGTCCGGTGAAAGTCTGTTCATACTCGCCCCACAGAAGATAGAGCGAATTGTTCGGCGCATTGTGCGGCAAGATCAGCGGCAGCCGGCAATCGGCGTAGCCCAACCTCATGGAGGTGCCGCCGACGTCAGCGTGTTCGTCGTCGACCATCTTGTCAAAATACCGATCGTCCATGGCAAGTGCGATGACCTTGTCATCGTCAGGCGATCGCAGGCGGGCTTCCGGCGGCAGCGCATGAACAACCTTCAGCCGCACGCGCCCTTTCGGGAAGTTGAATTTTTTTAGATCTGACTCGATGTGCTCGATCGCTTGATGTGCGGCCACGTAAATGCACACGACGATTTCAATATCGTCCTTGGCAAAGATCCGACTCAGTGCGCCGTTGTCCTCGCACAGCTTTTGCAGGATTTTCGGGATCTTGCCGTCCCATTGGCCTTCTTCCAGCCGAATATAGGATGTGCCGCTGGCCGTGAAATCGTCGAGCAGGCAAAGCGTGTGGAACTTGCACTCGCCCTCCGGCTGTTCACTCTGCAGCTGCTGCTCCAGCGCCGTCTTCAGCTTCTTGTGCATCGAAGCTGCCTTCTCATCTGAGATGTCATAGGCATGCCAGAGCTGCTCGTTGCTGATCTGCGGGTGCGACCTGCGAAACACGTCGGTACGCGCGCCATCACTCAAGCCCAGGAACAGCGTCTGTCGCAGGACCTGCGTATAGACAGGACTCGACACCACATACTTGGATCGCTGCGGGTCGATGGATAGGGTGGCGGCTGCCTTCGCGATCAAAGCCGGCTGGATGACCACAGGGAAAGCCAGCTCAACGAGATGGCGGATTTCCGCAGTGGAAATGAAGATCAGGCGCGTTCGGAAAAAATCGTACGCGACGTTGCGTTCGGCCAGAGTCTCAAACTGCCGCAGCCATAGCGCCAAGCTCTCGATAAACCGCCGGCCAGGCGCGTATTGCTGATACTCGTCGTACTTATAGCGTGCAAAATCCTGCAGGATCGGACGTTCCCGCGCCTTTTCTTCGTCCGACCAGCCCATGACCTTGGCCAGGAGAGCTTCTGCGAGCTCGTCCCTCATCCGTTAATTCCTATTTCAGTTGGATACAACCCGCTCCACCGTACCAATCGATTCGATCAAGATAGTAAAGCGTCGCCTGCACACCAAGGAAGCCGCGTGGCGACAATCCCCAGCAAGATTCGGCACTCGCGCTCACCTCGTCGACACTCAGCCCGAAGGGGTCGTCAAGCAGCTCGCAATCATTGCCCGGCCACCGTCCCTTGTCTCCCAATCGGAGCACAGGGGCGTTAGCGTCACATTGCGCGCGCTCCCGAATGGCCCGCACGACGGCCGTCTTGCCGCCACCTTCGAGAATGACATCAACCGAATGATTGGAGCACGCAACAGACGCCTTCACACCTGCCTGCTCAACGATGGCGGCCGCAACGCGAACAGAGGTGGTTGCCTCCTCAAGCCTGGGAAAGGATATCGCAATCTGGCTTGTGTTTGATCGGAAGGAGCATGTCGAAAAATAACGTGTTGATCGGAGGAGATTTTCGAGGCGGAGCACCTCAGGCGACGGGTTACCGCTATTCGGGGGGCCGTCTGATAGAAGTTGAACGACCGCGCCGTTATAGAAC
>JBARNF010000239.1:0-1583 GCA_049802835.1 Bradyrhizobium sp. | reverse complement strand
GGCAAAGGTCATGACGGCCGCAAAGATCCGGAAAATCGTCGGCGGACCGAAATCGGCCACCAGCTTCGGCGCGGCGGCGAAGAACACGACCGCAAGAAACGCGGTCAGGAGATTACCCATAGAGAAGTTGCGATGGGGGTTCGCCGAGCGCCCCATCGTCCCATGGGTGAAGGAGAGGGCAACGCCGGTGCACACGCCGGCGGCTAGATGGCCGGCCATAAGCAGACTGTAAAGTTCTGTCGTGCTCATAAGGTAGAAGATCGCGGCGCTGAGACTGAAGCCGAGCGCGGGCATCCACCGGCCCGGCAACCAGTGAAACATCTGCGAGAGCGCGAGGCTTGCGATGACGGCCCCGGAGAGAAACAAGGCCGGCAGCGCGCCGGCCTGTGCGGGGCCAAGCGAATATCCGGTGATCAGGACGCTGACCCAGATCGGCAGCGCAGCCATGTCGATCATTCCGGCCATATGACCGACGACCATTGCGACGCGTGATCCGGGCGCGTTGACGTCCGACATGCATTCCTCCCCTTTATTGTTTTGATTGATGTCCCTAGTCACTCGGTGACCCGAGGACTGCTGCAAATCACCCGGCAGCAAGCGCGTTGCGGGCGGCGGCATAGTTATAGATAGTGTGTTCGCCGCCCGGCCACGTTTCGAGACGTGACTGCGGATGGCGATTGTTGGCTAGAGCTTGAACGAACTCCGCCGAGTCGAACCGGAAGAGCTCGAAGCCATCGTTCATCAGCGACGCGTAAGTGTCCCAGGCCACATCGGGATGACCCTAAATTGGCCCGCGCTTCATCTGATCAAAGGCCATGACATCCTCTCACCCAACGGATGAAGATAGGGCAGGCCCCGTCAATCACGATCCAGCCCCCCAAAGCGGCTGCGTAGGGAGGGATTGGCGGTCTGCAGCAGTTGGACCCCAGTGACGATCCCCGATTCCAATTGCGATCGCCGGCATGCGCTTCAACGTGAACATGTCGAAGTGGTCGTTCACTAACGCGATAATCACACCCGGTCGCGCTTGCTCAATCTCTCGCTCGACGACGGCAAGCCCTTCCAGGAGCCGCTTAACCTGCGCTGGCGGCGGCCGATCCATCAGATTGCCGAGGCCAGGCGTGTGGTCATCGCGAAGCCTGCCACAATTCTTCCGCTGCTCGCACCTGTCATCGGAGCTCCTTTGTCATGAATGGATCTGACCCGCCGACTGTGCCGTCGGCGCTCGCATTCGATGTGCCGAGATCGAATTACATGTTATTACATGTATGTCACATTACTGACTACGTCAAGAGGATTTCTGGCTTCCGTCAACCACAGCCGCCGCGTGTTGCGCTCGATCAGCCGGACCGCGAGCCGCTCCTCCAGCGCGCTGAGATGCCGGCTCGCGGCTGCATTCGACATCCGCAGTGTCTCGGCAGCCTTCTCGGCAGCCTTGGAGAGGCTGCCGAACTCGGCCGTCTTAGAAAACACTTCGAGCTGCCGCAGGCGATCCATTTTTTTGAAAATCGGAAAAGAGAGCTGCAAATTTGGTCTTGATACGGTGACAGATACGGTGTGACAGATATGGTGACAGTGCACTA
>JBARNF010000238.1:0-5424 GCA_049802835.1 Bradyrhizobium sp. | reverse complement strand
GGCGGCGTCGGCAAGTTCTGCAGGGAGCGCGAGGCGGCGGTGGCCGAGCGGCGCCAGGCGCTGGATGCGGCGATGAGCGCGGTGAGCCAGACCGCCGATCCGCAGACCGAGGCCGCGATCAAACTGGTGGCCTGGGTCTCACGTGGAGTCGTGAAGCCCTCGGCCGACGATTTCATCATGCTGCGCCTGATCCTGCTGGCGCTGCTGCCGCAGATCGGCGGCATCCTGCTGATGGTCGGGCGCAGGGTATGAGGGACTGGTTGGCCAGTCCTTGAAGCAGGTCTTCCGATGCCAACCGAGAAAGTGCGGATGCGGCCGATCTCCGGTCCTGGCCGAGCCGAGGCGAATCCCGTCTGGTTGATGAAGCCACGAACACGACGCCGCGATGCGCGCGGTCAGCCAGAGCCCTCGATCCGCAGACCGAGGCCGCGATCCAGCGGGCGGTGTGGCTTCGCGGGCCGCGTTGAACTCTTCGCACCGACCGAGTCCCGGCTCAGCGCTTGCGGCCCCGCGATCTCGATGGGCGATGGGCCGAGCGCCACGCGCTCTCCAGCACCGCGTGCAAGAGGCCCGCGTCGATGTCGGCCAGTGCCACCGTGGTCCAACCCTGGTCACCCCACTTGTTCGGAACGCGGCGAAAAACACCAGGCTGCAGTCCGCAATGGTGGTCCTGTTCGTCGGGTGTAAGCAGAACGTTGGCCGATGCGCCGTCAGCGGCCAAGGTCGCGAAGGTCCGATGCAGCTTGAACGCCACGCGGTCGAAGTGAGGTGCCTCCGTCGTTCCCGCGAACGACAGGGCCATGGCGCGAAACTCATCCCCGGTCATGTCAGCGGACGTCCATCCGCCGATCTCCCGGCGCGGACATTGGCAGCTCGTTGCGGTGAACGTCCCATGCGGATGCCAGATCTGCCGCGCTAGTTCTGCGGCAGAATGACCGTGGGCGCGCCGTCGGTAACGTTCGACGAAATGTTGTTGTTCTTGAACGATCCGATTTGACCTCCGGTCGCGAGCAGACCCGTCCCGTTGTTCTGGACGCTCGAGCCGGCGAGGATGGCGGCTGCCTGCGCCACGCCGGTCGCGGCGATCCCGGCGGCTGCATTGTGCGACGAGGTCGTCCGGTCTACGAACACCACCGACGAGACCGCGCCTGCCGAATTGGTGGCAATGCCATTGCCGGTGTTTCCGGTCACCACGCTGTCACGCACGGTCACTTCCGCGGTTCCCCCTCCCCCCGTGCCGTCGATCAGGAATCCGTTGGCATTGTTGGCGAGCAGGGTGCGGTCGATCACGCCGGAGAGGGTGGTGGCGCCGGCGCGGCCGATCACCTTGACGCCGCCGAAGCTCGCCGAACTGCCGTTGCTCGTGATGACGGAGTTGGAGATGGAAAGCTTGCCGGGTGTGGTCGGCGTGAACAGGACGCCCCATTGCGTGAAGCCGAAGATCCTGCAGTTTTGCACGACGAGCGCCCCGCCGCTGTTGAACAGGATGCCGTTGAGACCCGTCCCGACCCCATCGAATACGAGCCCTTCGAGATAGACGGAATCGGCCGCTGCAGCACTTACGACGATGCCATTGGTGCCGGACACGAGCACGCCGGCAACGCCGGATTGGGCCACGATACGGACCGACTTGGTGATGGTGACTGCACCGAACCCACCGGCGTCGAGCGTGTTGATCTCGCCCCCTGCAGCCGTCTTGGAGATGGCGCCGGCAAACGTCTTGCACGGCGCCGTTCGGCTGCACGGATTGGCGTCGTCACCGACGCCCGAGACCCACGTGCGCGTCGCCTGCGCATGGGCCTCGCCCCATCCGAGCGCCAGCCAGATCGCACAAACCATCGTCATCACAACACGGACTGTCTTCACGGCGCGTCCTCGCGTTTCAACGGAGTGAGTTATGGAAGTGAGTCATGAGAAGTGAGCTATCAGAGGTGAGCTATCAGAGGTGAGTCATGGCAGCTTGACCGGCGTGCTCTGGAATTTCTGGCCCGCCGGCGCGCCTTCCGGGTACATGTCGAAGGTCAGGACGGGCGGCGCGGTGTCGGCCGCGAACTCGAATTCGGCGGTTGCCTCACCTTCATCCTCGGTCCTGATGTCGCCGAGCTGCCTCACGCATTTCAGGAAGAAGTGGTAGACGGTGTCCGGCGACGCCGTGATCGCCACTCTCACGCCCACCTTCCCATCGGCCTGGCGCGTGATGCGAACGGTGCCGCCGATCCGCGAGGGATCGTCGGCCTTCACATCCGAATTGGCACAGTCCGACGAATCCTGGCGCACGAGAATGGCTTCGGCCGTGGACGCCGGAACGGCGCTCTGTGCGGCGGCCGCCGCTACAGCCAACGGCACGGCGAGAGTGATCGTCGCCAGGAGGGGGCGCCATTGGCGCGACGCGCTGCACATCCAGAACCTCTCCGTCTCGCTTTGATCAGTTCAGCCGATCGGTAGTATGCGATACAAAGAAGCAACTTGGAATAGAATTGTATGCTGCGCCGTGTCATGAGGCGTCGGGGTGCGGGCCTCACCGGTCTCCTGGAGATCCGATGGATGGGCAGTCGAGAGGCGCAGCATCGCTGCCGTGGATCGCGCCATCCTGCCGATGGGGCGCAGCGCGGTGTCGGTGAGACACGCCTTCTTCATGGCAGATCGCGTGCACCGGAACGTGAACCTCTGGCAGGCCGGGGCTTGATGCAGGTCAAAATGATACGACTTGGTTTCGATATGGTTTGATAATCGAGTGTATCAATGGAGAGCGCAATGCCCACGCAGAGCACCATGCACGTCTACCTGAACTGGGCCAAGGAGCGGATCGACGAGATGGATGCCGCGCTCGCCTCGCTCGAGGTGAAGGCAACCGAGGCCAAAGCGGAGTCCAAGGTCAAGGCCGACGAAATCATCGCGGACCTGACGAAGCGGCGCGGTGAATTCCAGGCGCTGCTCAAGACGCAGATGGACGCCGGCGAAGCCGCTCTGGCCGGCGCGAAGACCGAGCTGGACAAGCATTGGGCCGGGTTCGAAACGCAGATGAAGGCCTATTTCGAAGGTGCCGGCAAGCAGGTCGAGCAGCAGCAGGCGACGTTCAAGGACATCGCCGCAGCGCAGGCGAAGGCATGGCGCGAGTCGGCCGACAGGCTTCGCGAGGCGGCAGCCAGGGTGACGACGGCCGGCACCACCGACCTCGACGCCGTGCTCAAGCAGCTCACATCCGATGCGGCCGAAGCTGGAGCCCATCTCGAGAAGCTGAAGCAGACCGGCAGCCAGTCCTGGTCGGTGCTGAGCGCGGCCTTGAGCGAATCCCGCAAGGCGTTCGACCAGGCCAATCAGACCGCGTGGAATGCCTTGAAGGGGGCCGGCTCGAAGAGCTGAGGCGACCCGGTTCGGAACGGCCGCTCAGGAGATGTGCATCATCAGCAACATCCTGGCTTCGCGCGGGCTGCAGCCTTTGCAGGACAAGCTTGCGAGCGCAAAGAGAAACGCACGTCGGGACGGTGACTATCCGACCCGGCGGTGTCCCCTATGGCGAGGCCATTGAGTCTTCGGCGATAGAGCACTTGGACCTCCGACGCTCCCCATGGCGCGGCTGAGATATTGTCTCGGGAATTGGTACTGCTCCGCCGGGCTGTCGTCGTAGATCGAATCCGACCGATGCATGAAGACGCAGTAGCTCATGCGAACAATCTAGCTGATCGCCACACCCGGGCCCACTGTTGAACACTCGTTTCGGCGAGGCGCTGCAGCGGGACGGGCGCGGGCCAACCGGACCATGATCGAAAGGTCCCCCAGCTGCGCCGCCGGCCTGCCCCAGGGGCCCGTCAACTCCGTTTTGAAGCGGTCCCCGGCTGCGTCTGGCCGACGCCGGGATTGATCGGCAGCGATGCGCCTGCGGCGCCGCCGGCTTCATAGGCGGTCATCGACACCATCCGGCTGGTGCTGCGCGCGGTCCGCAGATTGAGGTCGAGCTTGGCGAACTCGGCATCGACCACCGAGGTCTTCAGGACGACCAGCCCGCGGCCGGTGCTTTGGTTGACCTGATCGCGGCTGGCCTTGATCGCCACCAGGCGGTCGGCGATCGACGCCACCATGCCCAGCGAGAAAGAGGCGTTGGCCAGGTGCCGCTGCTGGTGGCGGAACCGGGCGTAGTCGGCCGAAGTCTTGAAGCGGCCGAGCTCGGCGCGCACCGCGCCGTCGATCAATTCGGCCAGATAATGCGCCACCTCGATGTCCGCGCTCAGGCCGAAGAACACATAGCGGCTCTCGCCGGCGGCGTTCTTCTCGCGCCAGACCCGGCAATCGCAGAAATGCGCGATCGCGCCGATGCAGTCGTCGAGCGGAATGCGCTTCTTGCGATGGGTTTCGTAGACCTTGCGGTCGCACGGCGCCTCGCGCAGCTCGACGTCGGAGAGCGACAGATCATGGCGATCGAGCAGCTCGGCGACCTTGGCCGCCGCCGACAGCGCCTCGTCCTCGGTGCAGCCATTGGCGATGGTCTTGGCGCGCAACGCCTGGATGCGGAGCTTCAGCTTGTCGAGCGCAGCAGGATTGACCGTCTGGTCCACCGATCACAGTCCCAGGGCAAACCCGACCGATGAGCACCGGGCGGATCGAGTGGCGGAGAGGGAGGGATTCGAACCCCCGATAGGCTTGCACCTATGCCGCATTTCGAGTGCGGTGCATTCGACCACTCTGCCACCTCTCCAGGCGCCATGACGGGTGATTCCTCGACCCGCGGTCGGGGCGAGTTCTAGGCGAGGATGGCGGGCCGGGCAAGGCGCGGGGCCAAGAAATCCGCCTCCGTGCCGGGAAGCAAAAAAGGAGCCCAAAATGGAGCATTTGACGGTTCAGGCCAATGGCGCGGCGCTTCACGTGGCCCGCTTGGGCGCCGGGCGGCCGCTGCTGTTGCTGCATGGCTGGCCCGAATTCTGGCTGACCTGGGAGCCGGTCATGACGCGGCTCGCCGATCGCTTCACGCTGTATGCGCCCGACCTGCGCGGCTTCGGCGACAGCGACAAGCCCGAAGGGCTGTTCGGGCCCGACCAGCAGGCCGCCGACATGCTGGCGTTGATGGATGGGCTTGGCCTCGCGCAGGCCGGTATCGTCGGTCACGATGTCGGCGGCGCATTGATGCAGCCGCTGGCGCGAAAGGCGCCCGAGCGCATCGCGGGACTATTCTTTTTCGATTTCGTCTATCCTGGAATCGGGCCGCGGATGGCGGAGCCGGAGCGCCTCAACAACATCTGGTATCAATCCTTTCACCAGATGGAGATGGCGCCTGCCCTCGTCGGCGCGAGCCGCGAAAGCTGCCGGCGCTATATCGGGCATTTCCTGAAAGCCTGGTCGCATCGCAAGCATGCCATTGACGATCAGCTCGACGCCTTCACCGACAATTTCCTTAAAGCGGGAAACCTCGCCGGCGGCTTCGCGCATTAC
>JBARNF010000237.1:0-2469 GCA_049802835.1 Bradyrhizobium sp. | reverse complement strand
TCGGCGGCGACCGCCTTGGCGATCTGCTCGCGTGCAGCGGCCTTGGCTTCCGGCGCCACCGAATCCTCGAGGTCGAGGATCAACCCGTCGGCCGGCAGGTTCCGCCCCTTCTCCAGCGCGCGCGCGTTGGAACCCGGCATGAACAGGAGGCTGCGGCGCGGGCGGATCATCTCGGCGTTTCCCTTGGTTTATCGAACGGCCTCGCGATACCATTTCGCCGACCGGCCCGAAAGGCTTGTTCCGCGCGCCGCATGTGTTTAGGCAGGAGCCCATGATCTCGTTTCCGCATCGTCTGCTCGAGGGCTATCGCGCCTTCAGCGCCAACCGCCTGCCGACCGAACAGAACCGCTACCTCGAGCTCTCCGAGCGCGGCCAGTCGCCCGAAGTGATGGTGATCGGCTGCTGCGATTCCCGCGTTTCGCCCGAAGTGATCTTCGACGTCGGCCCCGGCGAATTGTTCGTGCTCCGCAACATCGCCAATCTGGTGCCGATCTATCAGCCCGACGCCAACGCCCACGGCGTGTCGGCGGCGCTAGAATACGCCGTCACCGTGCTGAAGGTGAAGCACATCGTCATCCTGGGCCACGCCCAGTGCGGCGGCATCCGCGCCTTCGTCGACAAGGCGGCGCCGTTGTCGCCCGGCGACTTCATCGGCCGCTGGATGTCGATGTTCGTCAAGCCCGGCGAGGTGGTCGAGCAGCGCGCGCACGAAAGCATGCAGGACTTCGTCACCCGGATCGAGAAGGCCGCGGTGTTCCGCAGCCTCGAGAACCTCATGACCTTCCCGTTCGTGCGCAGCCGGGTCGAGGCCGGGGGGCTGCAGCTCCACGGCGCCTATTTCGGTGTCGCCGAGGGCTCGCTGTTCGTGCTGGACAACACCGACAAGCAATTCAAGAGCGCGCGGATCGGCGAATAGCGAATGGGGAGTAGCGAGTAGTTGGTTTTCACTATTCGCCACTCGCTACCCACCACCATTCGATCCGCCGCCGTCCTCACGCCGCCTTCTGCTTCGCCGTGATCAGCTTGCGGTTGATCAGCACCTCGGCGATCTGGATTGCGTTGAGCGCCGCGCCCTTGCGCAGATTGTCCGACACGCACCAGAAGGCGAGACCGTTCTCGACCGTCCCGTCCTCACGGATGCGGCTGATATAGGTCGCGTCCTCGCCGGCCGCCTCGTAGGGCGTGACGTAGCCACCGGGCTCATGCTTGTCGATGACGAGGCAGCCCGGCGCCCGGCGCAGGATCTCGCGCGCCTCGTCCGCCGTGATCGGATTCTCGAACTCGACATTGACGGCTTCGGAGTGGCCGACGAACACCGGCACGCGCACGCAGGTCGCGGTCAGCTTGATCTTGGGATCCAAAATCTTCTTGGTCTCCATCATCATCTTCCACTCTTCCTTGGTGAAGCCGTCTTCCATGAAGACGTCGATCTGCGGAATGACGTTGAAGGCGATGCGCTTGGGGAACTTCTTACTGACGAGCTCGTCGTTGGTGTAGACGGCCTTGGTCTGCGAGAACAACTCGTCCATCGCATCCTTGCCGGCACCGGACACCGACTGATAGGTCGACACCACGACGCGCTTGATGGTGGCCTTGTCATGCAGCGGCTTCAGCGCAACGACGAGCTGCGCCGTCGAGCAGTTCGGATTGGCGATGATGTTCTTCTTCTTGAAGCCCGCCGCGGCGTCGGCATTCACCTCCGGCACGATCAGCGGCACGTCGGGATCCATGCGCCAGGCCGAGGAGTTGTCGATCACGACGACGCCGGCAGCGCCGATCTTCGGCGACCATTCCTTCGAGACCTCTCCGCCCGCCGACATCAGGCAGATGTCGACATCGGCAAAATCGTAGTGCTCCAGCGCTTTGCATTTCAGCGTGCGATCGCCATACGAGACTTCGACGCCCATGCTGCGGCGTGACGCGAGCGCCACGACCTCGTCCGCGGGGAATTTGCGCTCATCGAGAATATTGAGCATTTCCCGTCCGACATTGCCGGTCGCGCCGACCACTGCGACTTTGTAACCCATCATTCACTCTCCGAAGAAAAATGGCCGACCGCACCGACATGCCGAAACGGAAGCGGCAGCGCTTCTATGCGAGAAACGTCCCTGACACAACGTTACCACGATGTCGCGTCTTCGATGCATTCCGATTCGGCCAGAACAGCCACTCCAACCCGATCCGCATCCGTCCTGCTGGCGCTGGGAGCCGTCACGGACGAGGTGTGCGGCACCTTCGCGCGCCTGTTTGCCTATGTGGGCGCGCTGGCGCTGATCGCCATGCTCGGCGTGGCCGGCTGGAACACGCTCGACGGCGGCGATGATGCCGGCCCGCCGGTCCGGCCCGGCTGGATCATGGCGGAGGGCGCGGTACCGGCGTTCTCGCTGCGCCTCGCCGACCAGCCCGACAGAACCGCAACCTATACCGTGCTCACCCACCCAGCCGGCGGCCGCAAGGACGTGCTCCGCT
>JBARNF010000236.1:0-4735 GCA_049802835.1 Bradyrhizobium sp. | reverse complement strand
GACATGACCATGGCGCTCATCCTCGCCGTGCCGCGCCGTCTCGCCGAAGGCACGGCCTATCTCAAGGATCCGAAGCACCATTGGGCCGGCTGGTCGCCGACATGGATGCTCGGGCATCGCATTTTCGGCAAGCGACTCGGCATCGTCGGCATGGGCCGCATCGGCCAGGCCGTGGCGCGACGCGCGCGCGCCTTTGGCTTGCAGATCCACTATCACAACCGCCGCCCGGTGGCGCCGCAGATCGCCGAGGAACTGGGCGCGACCTACTGGGAAAGCCTCGACCAGATGCTGGCGCGGATGGACATCATCTCGGTGAATTGTCCGCACACGCCGGCGACATTCCATCTGCTGTCGGCGCGCCGGCTGAAGCTGATCCGCAAGGACGCCTATATCGTCAACACCGCGCGCGGCGAGGTGATCGACGAGGAAACGATGACGCGGCTGATCGAAGCCGGCGACATCGCCGGCGCCGGCCTCGACGTGTTCGAGCACGAGCCCGCGGTCAATCCGCGGCTGGTGCGGCTCGCCAAGGCCGGCAAGGTGGCACTGCTGCCGCATATGGGCTCGGCCACGATCGAAGGCCGCGTCGAGATGGGCGAGAAGGTCATCATCAACATCAAGACCTTCCTCGACAACCACCGGCCGCCGGACCGCGTGCTGCCGAGCATGCTGTAGGCCGATCCGCCAGCTCCGCCATCGATGTCGTCCCGGCGAACGCGAGGACCCATACCGCGTGATCTCTGAGAGAGGCAGGCGGCACGTCCCGCGCGCATCATTTGGCTCGGCGGCTATGGGTCCCGGATCGGCGCCTGCCGACGCTATCGCATCGGCCGGCTTGTCCGGGACGACAGCTGAGATATCACTTCCGATGCACGCTCAAATCGGCGATCACTGGTCCGTCGCCATTCAGCGGATTGGCCGGATCGCGCCCATAGCGCAGCGTCTCGAAGCGCATCGTCCGCGCATCGAGCATCAGGAGCCGCCCCACTAGCCCCTCGCCGAAGCCGACGATCTCGCGAATCGCCTCCAGCGCCATCATCGAGCCCAGCATGCCGGCGAGCGCGCCCATCACGCCGGCCTCGGCGCAGGCGGGCACCGTGCCGGGCGGCGGCGGCTCCGGAAACAGGCAGCGATAGGTCGGGTTGAATTCGCCCTTCTCATTCGTCTCATGCGCCCGGATCGTCGTCAGCGACGCATCGAAGGTGCCGAGCGCGCCGGTGATCAACGGCCTCCTCGCCAGGAAGCAGGCATCCGAGGCAAGGTAGCGGGTGTCGAAATTGTCCGAGCCGTCGAGCACGAGATCATAGGCGCCGATCAGCGCGAGTGCGTTGTCGGCATTGAGCCAGTTGCGATGCGCGACGACGCCGACATGCGGGTTGAGCGCGTTGATGCGCTCGGCGGCGCTGTCGACCTTGGGCCTGCCGATATCCGGCGTCGCGTGAATCACCTGACGCTGCAGGTTCGACAGCGACACGACGTCGTCGTCGACGATCCCCAGCGTGCCGACACCCGCAGCGGCCAGATACATCAGGGCCGGCGCGCCCAGGCCGCCCGCCCCGATCACCAGCACCGAGGCACGCTTCAGCGCCGCCTGTCCCGGGCCACCGACGTCGCGCAGCACGATGTGGCGGGCATAGCGCTCCAGTTCCTCGTCGCTCAGCATCGTTACACAATGTCCTTCCGCTGCGACATCCTCGTCAGCCCGGCGCGGAAACAGCGGATCTCCACACTGAACCCTCACCCGATTGTGACCGACCAAGCAGATGTGCTTATTTATCGGCGCGGCAAGAGCATCGGGATTTGTCATGAGACGGCTGGCCACGGCAACCTTGATCTGCGCAGGCGTGACCGCTGCCTGTTCGCCGGCGCAAGCGCAGACGACACAGGGCGTCTTGCCCGGCGCCAAGCCCAAGCCGGTGACGACCCAGCCGGTGCGGCCCGGCGTGCAGGCGCCGGCCGATACCGCCAACGCGATGGGACGGGCCGAACGGCTCGCGCTGCAGTCCGATCTCGCCTGGATCGGCCAGTACAATGGCGCGATCACCGGCGATGTCAGCGAGCGCATGGTCAACGCGATCAAGGAGTACCAGAAGCTCAAGGGCGGCAAGCCGACCGGCGTGCTCAATCCGCAGGAGCGCGCAGCGCTCGCCGATACGGCGCGCCGCAAGCAGGAGAGCGTCGGCTGGAAGATCGTGACCGAGCCGGTGAGCGGTGCACGGCTCGGCATTCCCACCAAGCTGGTGCCACAGCAGACCAGCGACGGCAACGGCTCCAAGTGGACCTCGCCGACAGGAACGGTGCAGGTCACGCTCGCACGGCGCAAGGAAGCCAGTCCGACCATGGCGGCGCTGGCCGAGCGCGAGAAGAAGGAGCCGCCGGGCCGCGCTGTCGACTACAGTGTCGTCAAGCCTGATTTCTTCGTGCTGTCCGGCCTGCAGGGCCTGAAGAAGTTCTACATCCGCGGCACCGCCAGGGGTGACGAGGTGCGCATCATGACGATCCTCTACGACCAGGCCACCGAGAATACGGTCGAGGCCGTCGTGATCGCGATGTCGAGCGCCTTCACCGCATTTCCCGCGCCATCCGCCACACTGCCGGCGCCGCGCCGCACCGTCGATTACGGCACCGGCATCATCGCGAGCCACGACGGAGCCATCATCACCGATCGCGAGATCATCGATGGCTGCCTCGCCATCGCCGTTCCCGGCCTTGGCCATGCCGACAGGGTCGCTGATGACAAGGAGCATGGGCTGGCGCTGCTCCGCATCTACGGGGCGCGCGGCTTGAAGCCGCTTGCGCTCTCCGGCGGCAGTGCGAAATCATCGATCGACATCGTCGGCATTGCCGATCCGCAGAGCCAGGGCGGGGCTGCGGCGATCAGCACCGTCAAGGCCCAGCTTGCCGCCAATGGCGCGGGCGATGCGTCGCTCGCGCCTGCGCCTGGACTTGGCTTCTCCGGCGCCGCCGCACTGGATGGCGACGGCAGGTTCGTCGGCGTCACCCTGCTCAAGCCTGGGGTGCTCGCCGGCACGGCCTTGATCCCATCCTCACAGGCCGTGATGATCAGCGCCGCAACCACGCGCGCCTTCCTCGCTGCGCACGACGTCAAACCCGACGGCTCCTCGCTCGATGCCAAGGCCGCCACGGTGCGCGTCATCTGCGTGCGCAAGTAGCGTACGGCTTCGTGCATCCATCGTCACAGTTCGAGTGCAGAGCGTCACCTAAATGTCCGAACTCGACCATGAGGCCATCCGCAGCGCCTTGCGGCGGAGCGAAAAGCTGATTGCTACAGACCTGTCGGACTTCAGCTTCGACGATGAACCGCTGGACTCCGCACAGTTCGAGGACTGCTGCGCCTGGTCCACCCGCTTCGTCGGCGGCGAGCTTGCCGCGTCGCATTGGACGCGGAGCCGGTTCAATCAGTGCGAATTCGCCAATGTGAACTTGTCCGGCGCGCGGTTCGAGGACTGCCGCTTCTTCGATGGCCACAGCGCCAAGGGCTCCACATTCAGACTCTGCGACCTGCGCGACGCGACCTTCCGCAATTGCGACCTGATGCTCGCGACGTTCAACGTGTGCGAGCTGTGGGACGTGACGTTTTCCGGCTGCCGGATGTCGGGAGCGACGTTCGACAAGCCGGCCTTCGCATTCCGCTCGACACGCCAGACCAGGTCGAAGAAGGCGGTCCGGCTGGCCGGGACCTTCGAGACCTGCAAGATGGACAACGTCGTGCTCCGCGAGACCGACCTGTCCTCGCTCAGGATCGTCGACTGCGATTTGTCCGGCGCCGAGCTCCAGGGCACCTCGTTCGTCAACGCGTCACTGCGCGGCAGCAATCTCACCAATGCGGCCTTGCGTCTCGCCGATCTGTCGGGGGCGGACCTCCGCGGCGCAGACCTCTCCGGGTTCGACCTTCAGGACATCCGGAGCTTCTCGGGCATGCAGATCTCCGCAAGCCAGCAGCACCATCTGCTGCGCAGTCTGGGCATCGACGTGTTCACCGACGAGGACTGATGTATCGGAGACACTGAATGCTCCCATCTCGCCGGTCTGCGGGAGGCATCTGCACTGCAGCGCGGCGGGCATTTACGCAAAATTAAGCATGTCATTTTACAAAAAATTAAGGGCCTAACGGCGGCCAGCGGAGATCTGACGTGCAGCATCGCGACTGCACCGATGGACTTCGACGATGCCGAGCGCTCTGCTGCGGCGGCTGCCGCTCAACTTCCTAGCACCTTGCTATCAACTCGGAACGGCTCCCGCCGTAGTCAACCGGTCTGTCCACTCACAGGCCGGACGTGAGATAGTTCGAACAGTTTCTGTCGGCGTGCTGATTCGGACCACCGCGATCCCTCCTCGTGTCGGATCGGGCCGGGACTGTCCTGAGCGAGAATAGCTCTGCATAGCGCGGGTCGCGATGCACTCAGCTTTGGCGTTCTCATAAGTTCCGTCAACATCCGAAGGACTGTCTCCCGATGTATACGATCGTTTTGGCCACGCAGAAGGGCGGCAGCGGTAAGAGCACGCTGGCTATCGGTCTCGCCGTGGCTGCGCAGCAGGCCGGCCACAAGGTGCGCGTGATCGAAACCGACCGCCAGGGCACGCTGTCGAAATGGCAGGCGCGCCGCAACGCAGGCCAGCCAATCGTCGAAGCTGTCTACGACGCGAAGATGATCGAGCCGCGCCTCGAGGCGTCGGCGCGCGACGGTGTGACGTTGTGCGTGATCGACACCGG
>JBARNF010000235.1:0-2535 GCA_049802835.1 Bradyrhizobium sp. | reverse complement strand
CTACGCCAAGCCGGCAACCCGCCTGCCGCGCCTCAACGAGATCTTCGGGCGCATCGAGCAGTGGACCATGACCAAGACCAAGTTCGAGGCCATGGACATCCTCAACGAGTTCGACATCCCCTGCGGCCCGATCCTGTCGATGAAGGAGATCGCCGAGGACGAATCGCTGCGCAAGACCGGCACCCTGGTCGAGGTCGACCACCCGACCCGCGGCAAGTATCTCTCGGTCGGCAACCCGATCAAGCTGTCGGACAGCCCGGCCGACGTCACCCGCTCGCCTCTGCTCGGCGAGCACACCGACGAGATCCTGCGCCAGGTCTTGGGCTTCAGCGATCACCAGGTCGCCGACATCCACGATTCCGGCGCGCTCGCTCCGCCGCGCAAGGAAGCCGCTGAGTAAGCGACGATGCAGCGCCAGTGAAGACGGGTGCGGCGCGATTGCCGCCGCACATGCCTCCCATCGACATCAAGCCGCCGGCATCGTCCGGCGGCTTTTTGATTCTGACATTCGAAGAACTGATCTCTCCCGTCGCACATAGACGGAGACCTTGGTCTGGGCCCTCGGCCGACGATCACGCCTCTATCGAGAATGTCTGGAATCAGTGACGCAGGGGACGTGGCGCAGTCGTCGGCGATTCTACTGCTTGTGACCCGGAAGAGACATCGAATTGGAGGGAAAACGAAAACGGCGGCTCGTTAGAGCCACCGCTTCCAGAACCTCGATCCGCTCGTTTGCATTCAGGACGGGCTAATCAACTCAATTTCGCTGGGCCGCCAAGTTTTGTTGAACCACGGCTCAAGCGGGCCGTATAGACGCAGAAGCGTGTTCCAGCCCTTGCCGGGAACAGTCTGCACCCAGTTATGCTCCTTGCCCGCCGGGGCTTTCGGCCCAAAATAGACGTCCACTGAACCATCGGCGTTGATCAGGATGTCCTTGTCCTGACTACTCACCATCGGAAACCGTTGGTCAGTCTGGAGCATCGAACGCGTCTGGTTATCGTACAGGATCACCGACCAAAAATCCTTCGCCGGAATATTGGGTGGCAGGTGTAGCTTGTAGCTCTTACCGCCATCCAAGGGAGCACCTTTGGAGTCCACCAATCCAACTGCGTATTGAGAGCCTTGGCCGACCATCTTCGCTTCCATCGCCGGTGTCACGCCGGTCGCATAGAAATAGAAGAATGACGCGGCATCCAGAAAGCGCACGCCGGGTTGCGACTCGAACTTGTAGCCGCCGAGCCACTGACGCCAAGTGCTGTTCGGATAGTAGAACGCTTCCGGAATCCGGCTTTTGAAGAGTATGGCGCGCACCGTGGCATCGCCGACTGCCGCCGCCTCGGTCAGAATCTTCTTCATGCGGGCATCGGGAGTGAACGGCTTGCCCTTCTCGATACCGATTGAAGCGAAATAGCCAAGCGTAACCGGGTCGAGCGATTCTGTTGGCTCGCCCTGAACGACCTGATTGAGAAACTCCCAGACCTTATTGTCCGCCGGTGCCACCGTACTGAAAGCCCTGCCGGATACGTTCACGAATGTGTTGGCCGGCGGATTGGCCGCTTTCGACAAGGGATAGATGTGCGTAAGCTTCTTGAGGTTTTCGATGGCCGGGGTCATGTTTCCGTTCACGGCAAAATTGCGCCAGACAAGAATCGATTCGTAGGTAGGAACCCGCACGACGAGATAACCATCGGGCACTTCTCCCTTGTAGCCGGGCGGCAACAGCAGATACTTGCCCCCTTTGCCTTTGTCGGGGCCAACCACTCCTATATCGGTGACATATCGGAACCAGAAGTCATCAATCATGCCCAGCACCATGGGAGGGACCTCCGCCACCAACGGGCCATCGTGCAGGTTGATCCATATCCACGTATAGGCAACGTTGGCGTTGGCTGTCAGAAACAGCGAACGGGCGTCCATCAGCGTATCGAACGTCGGTATCGTCGTGTTGGCAGGACCAACCTGCAGCAAGCCCTCGCGAAGTCCGGCCATGTTCACCGCCGGCAGTGCCAGCAGATAGGCCTGCACCGCCCGCTGGAAGTCGAGATTGTCGTAGAGCTTTTCGACTGTGGCCTTGTCAGGAAATCCGTCGAAGAATTTCAGCGTACCAAGGCGTGTCTCAACTTTGTCCGGCGAGACGATGCCCGGCGGAATCGGAGTTTGCATCTTGTATTGTGCACTGGCATTCTCGGTGTTCGCGGCTACGAACCCCGCTACCAGCAGCGCAGATGCAAATAAGCCAATCGATAGCTTCATTTGATCTCCTCTTTTTGTAATTTATAGTTGCACCCGCTAGCCAAGCCGAGCGTTGATGCAGGTCAATGCGTCGGTTTCTGACGTTGAAATGTGAGGGCTGACATAATCTGAAGCCGCTTAGGCTGCGATCGGTGCTGACGTTGTTGGCCCATCTTGTGAGCCGGTCCCGGAAATCTGTACAGGACGATAAGTGGAGTTTCTGCCTGACAACGGCGATAATCGCCGCGAACAGGAGAGACCATGAAGAGACGACCCCGCCGGAACCACTCACCGGCCTTCAAA
>JBARNF010000234.1:0-3249 GCA_049802835.1 Bradyrhizobium sp. | reverse complement strand
ACGCCGTCGACGCCGAGCGATTTGAGGGCGCCCTCGATCGCCTTTCCCTGGGGATCGAGGATGCCGGACTTCAGCGTCACCGTGACACGCGCTTTCACGTCATTCACCTTCGAATCTTGCCTTCAGCTCTTGACCAGGACCGGGCCCGAGCCCGCCGGACGCTCGTTCTCGATGAGGATGCCGAGCCGCTTGGCGACCTCGGTATAGGCCTCCAGCAGGCCGCCAAGATCACGGCGGAAGCGGTCCTTGTCGAGCTTCTCGTTCGACTTGATGTCCCACAGCCGGCAGGAATCAGGGGAAATCTCGTCGGCGACGATGATCCGCATCATCTCGTTCTCGAACAGCCGGCCGCATTCCATCTTGAAATCGACCAGGCGGATGCCGATGCCGAGGAAGAGCCCGGTCAGGAAGTCGTTGACACGGATGGCCAGCGCCATGATGTCGTCGATCTCCTGCGGGGTGGCCCAGCCGAACGCCGTGATGTGCTCTTCCGACACCATGGGGTCGTTGAGCTGGTCGTTCTTGTAATAGAATTCGATGATCGAACGCGGCAGCTGGGTGCCCTCCTCGATGCCGAGGCGCTGCGACAGCGAGCCCGCTGCCACATTGCGCACGACGACCTCGAGCGGCACGATCTCGACCTCGCGAATCAACTGCTCGCGCATGTTGAGCCGGCGGATGAAGTGGGTCGGCACCCCGATGTCGTTGAGGTGCTGAAACAGGTACTCCGAGATGCGGTTGTTGAGGACGCCTTTGCCTTCGATCACCTGGTGCTTCTTGGCGTTGAAGGCGGTGGCGTCGTCCTTGAAGTGCTGGATCAGGGTACCCGGTTCCGGACCTTCGTAAAGGACCTTGGCCTTGCCTTCATAAATGCGACGCCGACGGCTCATTGGGATGTACCGTGTTTTGTTAAAATCCATGAGATGGTAGGCTCCGGATGACTTTGGACAGGACCACGACGGAGCTGCCGCGAGGGCCTGGGACCTCTAAGGAAACAGAACAAGAACCGGGCCTGATGGAAACCTATCTGATTGGTGCCCTGAGCACAATCGATCCGCATCCCGGCGACCGATTTTTACCATTCTCCCTGCGGCCTCGTGCCGGTTGTCTTAGCGAGTTGTTCCAATTATTTAGGCACGCGGACACCCGCCCGCAACCGCCGCACGGTTAACCCTTTTCGGCAACACTGGAAGTTCCGGCCATGACCACATTCGACAAGCGCGAGGAAGCCTTCGAAAGGCAGTTTGCCCATGACGAGGAGCTGAAATTCAAGGCAGAGGCCCGCCGCAACAAGCTGCTCGGGCTGTGGGCGGCCGAAAAGCTCGGCAAGAGCGGCGCGGATGCCGACGCTTATTCCAAGGAGGTGGTCGCGGCTGACTTCGAGGAGGCCGGCGACGGCGACGTGCTGCGCAAGGTGCTGGGCGACCTCACGGCAAACGGCACTGCCATCACCGAGGCCGAGATCCGCGCCAAGATGAGCGAACTGCTGGCGACGGCGGTCGCCCAGATCAAGGCGGGATAGTGAAGGGCGAATAACGAACAGGCGAATAACGAACAGGGAGTGGCGAATAGGAATCTCCTCCCCCTACTCGCTACTCACCATTCGCCACTCGCTACTCTTCCTTGAATCCATATTCCGGCACGTTGCCGCTGGCGCCGTAATATTTGTACGGCAGGAACTTGCCCGACATCGTGATCTTGACGCGGTCGCCCTTGGCATTGGGCAGGCGCTCCATCACCATGTCGAAATCGATCGCCGACATGATGCCGTCGCCGAACTCCTCCTGGATCAATTCTTTCCAGGCCGGGCCGTTGATCATGACGAGCTCGTAGAAGCGATAGATCAGCGGATCGGTCGGCGGCATCTGCACGCCCTCGCCGCGCATCGGCGTTTCGTTCAGCATGGCGATCTCGGACTTGGAGAGGCCGAACAGCTCGCCGGCATTGGCGGCCTGCGGCTTGGTCAGCTTCATCTGGCCGAGCACGGCGCCGACGATCAGCACCTCGGAATAGCCGCCGATCTGTTCGCAGACGTACTTCCAGCTCCAGCCCTTCTCGCGCTTGATGTCGAGCAGCTTCTCGGTGAGGTCGGATCGTTTCATGCTTGGTCTCCCTTGATGGGTCTTCGTTGACGGGTTGTTCTGGGCCGGATGACGGTCAGCGAGCCAGGGCCTGCGGCGCGTCGCTGTCGGTCGGCTTCGACGCCACGATGGTCGGCTCGGTGCGTCCGATCCGCACCACCGGCACCTTGCGCGGATCATGATCTGGCGTTTCAGCGGTGAAAGTCTTGCTCCGGCTGACCAGGAAGTCGATGATGTGGTTGCGCAGCGCGTAGTACAGCGGATGGCGGTGCAGGTCGCCGCGCAGCCGGTCCTTCGGCAGCGGATTCTCGACGATCTCCGCCAGCACGGCGCCGGGACCGTTGGTCATCAGCACGATCTTGTCGGCGAGATAGATCGCTTCGTCCACGTCATGCGTGATCATGAACACGGTCTGCCCGGTCTCGACGCAGATCCGCCTGACCTCGTCCTGCAGGGTGCCGCGCGTCAATGCATCGAGCGCCGAGAACGGCTCGTCCATCAGCATGATCTTCGGCGTGATCGACAACGCCCTGGCAATGCCGACGCGCTGCTTCATGCCGCCGGACAGCTCCGACGGACGCTTGTGCTCGGAGCCGGAGAGGCCAACCAGATCGATGTAGTTCAGCGCATGCGCCTTGACCTTGGCGCGATCCCATTTGCGCCATTTCGAGCTGACGGCGTAAGCGACGTTGCCGAGCACGGTCCGCCACGGCAGCAGCGCATGACTCTGGAAGATCACCGCGCGATCGAGACTCGGTCCCTCGATGGCCTGCCCGTCGACGATGACGGCGCCTTCGCTCGGGACATCGAGGCCAGCTAGGATGTTGAGCACCGTGGTCTTGCCGCAGCCGGAATGGCCGATGACACAGACGAACTCGCCGCGCTTCATGCCGAGCCAGAGATTTTCGAAGATCGTGGTGCTGCGGCCAGAGCCGGCATAACGCTTGGCGATGCCCTCGATCGAGATGAACTTGTCTGATGTCATCGAGCTGCCTCCACAACGGCGGTGCGCTCCCTCTCCCCGTTCTTCACGGGGAGAGGGTTGGGGTGAGGGGCAGCCCCACGGGAGGTGCGGGCGGAGAATCCGCGAAAGGGGCAAACGCGCAAGGAGCGTACGTGGATAGACCTGTACCCCCTCACCCGGATTGCATCTTCGATGCAATCCGAC
>JBARNF010000233.1:0-1832 GCA_049802835.1 Bradyrhizobium sp. | reverse complement strand
GCGACTTCGCCGTGCACTGCAAATCGTTCGTCGGCATGGCGAACCATGCTGCGACCCACAGCGCCCATCGCATCCCGCACCCGACGTCCGTGACGACCGCGAAGCATCCCCTCGTTGGGGCGGGACGGGCGGAGTAAAGCACAAATTCTGTAAAAGCGAAAGACTAATTTTTGAGAAGCCGAAATTTTGTCGCTCCGAGCATGCGCATGGCCGGTGTCCGCGCCCGCATCGACCCGGACGACCAACCGGCCCGCGCACCCGCTCCCGTTCCCAAGCGATCGAATTTTTCGTAACCTCGAACCCATGTCCAAGTGCCTTGTTGCCATCCCCTGCAACTTCAACCGACGCGCCGCCACGCTGGCGACGCTCTTCACCCTCGCGCTCGGCACCACTCATGACGCGAAGTCACAGAGTTCAAACCCTAACGCCATGCAGGGATTTGTGCAGAACCGCGATCAGCCGATCCAGATCGAGGCAGCTTCGCTCGAGATCCGCGACAAGAAGAAGCAGGCCACCTTCTCCGGCAACGTGAAGGTCGTCCAAGGCGACACGACGATGACGGCGAACAGCCTCGACGTGTTCTACACGGCCGCTGCGCAGTCCTCGTCCAGCGCGAGCGACGCGGCCAAATCAGGTCCGCCGCTGCAATCGGCCTCGCCCGGCCCCAGCGGCAGCTCCGCGATCAGGCGATTGGAGGCGCGCGGCAATGTCGTCGTCACGCAGAAAGATCAGGTCGTCACGGGCCAGAGCGCGGTGTTCGACACCAAGACCAACCTGATCACCATGCTTGGCGGGGTGGTGGTGACCCAGTGCCGGAACGTGCTGCGCGGCGATCGCCTCTTGGTCGACATGACGACGGGCGTTTCGCGGGTCGAATCCAACGGGCGGGTGACGGCATCGGTCAACCAGTCGTCAGAGGCAGGCTGCGGAGCGACATCGGCTCCGCCGGGCTCCGCGCCAAAGCAGCAGAAATGACACTAAGAGTCGTGGACTGACTGCGCCCGTGGACCGCGCGCGAGATGGCCGAGGCGCGGCTGCTCTCAGTTGGTTGGGAAGCCATCCAGGGCGAGCGAGATATTAATATTCAGCGTTACCGCAATCCCGGCCGATGCAGCCCGGACCAATCTGCCTTTTATCATGATATCTGAAAAGCCGATTGGAGACGAAACGCAGCTATCGTCGCCCTGGAACTGACAACGACTTCGCCGCCATGCGAACGAGCACCTATCTCGCTTCACGAGAAATGCGTCTCAGTTCTGTAGCTTTCGGCAGATAGGGGCGACCGAATACAGGATTGGTCCATCACCGTCACATTGACGCTGGCAGGTCCCGCTCCAGCTGTATCTCACTCCGATCAGATACTCACCATTTGCACACGATACATCTTGGATAGCTCTTACTGCGCTCACGGTCACTGCACCAACGCGAGCTGGCTTGGCTGAATTGTCGATGAGCCCCTGGACGGCAGTTCGCGCAACGACGTTGGACTGCTCCTGGGTGCCGACGGCGGCCTTGAGCTTTTGCAGCTCTTGTCTCAGGCTCTGCGCCTCGTTCAGCGCAGTTTGCGCTGTCTGCAATGCGGCCTTCGCGCATTCGTCAACGACGTCACGGTTGGCTTGACCGAAGGCGTAGGTGTTGGCGACGATCATGGCCAAGCCAACGACGAAAAGCACAGTGCGCACCTCTGCTCTCCTATGGTTCGTCTTCACCCAAGTTGAAGCCGGGAAGCGAAAGCTCTCGCGAACCGTCGACAGCTGGATCGACCGTAGCCACGGCTCTACGCCAAGCGCGCTCACCGCCTCTTCTTCACGGCGCTCTTCTTGGCCCGTTTG
>JBARNF010000232.1:0-1554 GCA_049802835.1 Bradyrhizobium sp. | reverse complement strand
CGGTGATGAAGAACCATGGCTCCTTGCCGGACTGCATGATGCCCGACACCACGGCGGTCGCGGTCGAGTAGGCGTCGTGGGTCCATTGCACGCTGGTCGGCGCGCAGGCCTCGTCGGTGAGCTGGTTGGCGCCGGCGCCGGAGATCAGGAAGATCCTGCCATTGGCGCGTACGAGCTCCTGCACCGCGAGCGATGCGCCCGAGCTGCCGCCATCCGCTATCGCCTGAACGCCGTCATTGAACCATTTGCGAGCGAGCGATGCTGCAATGTCCGGCTTGTTCTGATGGTCGGCCTGCAAAATCTCGATCGGCTTGCCGCCGATCTTGCCGCCGAACTCTTCGGCCGCCATTCGCGCCGCTTCGACCGAGCCCGCTCCCATCGCGGTCGCGAAGATGCCGTTCATGTCGGTGAGCACGCCGATACGGATGGCGTCACCCTTGATCTCGGCGTGCACGGCCGGGGCCGTGAAAATGAGAGTGATTAGCAATGTGGCGGCGAATTTGGTGCGGTAGCTGGCCATGTCGTTTCCTCGGAGCGTTTTGTTGTTTCTGTGTCGATTGGAAGTAGGTGTCCGCGCCTTACGCGGGCTCCCCGATCACCGTGTTGCGGAGCGTGCCGATGCCGGAAATTTCCACTTCAACCGTGTCGCCGGGACGCATCCACAGCGGCGGCGTGCGCTTCAAGCCGACGCCTCCCGGCGTGCCCGCCACGATGACGTCACCGGGCGCGAGAGGGCAGATGGTCGAGATGTAGGCGATCAGCTCCGGCACCGGCGTGATCATGAGATCGGTGGTCGTGTGCTGCACGACCTTGCCATTGAGCCGCGTCTGCAGCGTGAGCTTTGAAGGATCGGGGATTTCGTCCGTTGTCACCAGCCAGGGCCCAAAACTGCCGCTTTCGGCAAACGTCTTGCCCGCGAGGAACTGGCTGGTGTGGCGCTGCCAGTCACGGACGCTGCCCTCGTTGTAGCAGGCGTAACCTGCGACGTGATCGAGCGCGCGGCTTGCCGGAATGTGGCGGCCTGTCTTGCCGATCACGACGGCGAGTTCGCCTTCATAGTCGAAGTCGTCGCTGACCTTCGGTTTCACCAACGGTCGTTCGTGTCCGATCTGGCTGCAGGCAAAGCGCGCGAACAGTGCCGGTTTTTCGGTGACGGTCCGGCCGACCTCCGCAACGTGATCGCGATAGTTTAGTCCGACGCAAATGATCTTGCCGGGATCGGGAATGACTGGAGAGAACGAAATCTTGTCGAGGGGATGGTCGGGACGCGTGGCTGCAACGAGCCTCGCCGCGTCGGCCAGCCGGTTTGCTTCAAGCAGCTGACGCAGCGTCGTGCAGCCTTCGATCGTAAAGCGCGCGCCGAGATCGACGATGCCGTTGTCCTTGAGGGCACCGTAGCTGGGGCGGCCGTCGACCACGAAGGAGAGCAGTTTCATGAGATATCCTCGGATGTCTGAGTTTGATCAGGCCGCAGTCGGTGCGGTTGCAGGCGAGCAGACGGCTTCGACCAGCTGCTCGAGCTCCTTGTCGTTCCGCGCAGTCCCACGCACATAG
>JBARNF010000231.1:0-2892 GCA_049802835.1 Bradyrhizobium sp. | reverse complement strand
GGCGTGCGCGGATTGAGCCTGTCCGAAATGACGCGGCCGTCCTCGAGCTCGATGATGCGGCGCGCGCGCTGCGCGACGCCGGAATCATGCGTGACGATGATCACCGTGCGCCCGGAGGCGCTGATCTCGTCGAGGATGCGCAGCACCTCCTCGCCGCTCGCGCGGTCGAGCGCGCCGGTCGGCTCGTCGGCCAGGATCACATCGGGATCGTTGACCAGCGCGCGGGCGATCGAGACCCGCTGTTGCTGGCCGCCCGAGAGTTGTCCCGGTCTGTGATCGGTGCGGCTGCCCATGCCGAGCCGCTGCAGCAGCGCCTCGGCCTTGCGGCGCCGCGCCGCCGGGCCAAGTCCCGCATAGATGGCAGGTACCTCGGCATTCTGCGTGGCGCTGAGCTCGCCGAGCAGATGATAGCGCTGGAAGATGAAGCCGAAATGCTCGCGCCGCAGCGCTGCCAGTTCGTCCGGATCGAGCGAGCTCATCTCACGGCCGGCGATCCGGTAGCTGCCGGATGTCGGCCGGTCCAGGCAGCCGAGGATGTTCATCAGGGTCGACTTGCCGGAGCCCGACTGGCCGATGATCGCAACCATCTCGCCGCGCGCGATCTGGATGTCGACCGAGCGCAGCGCATGCACCGTGCCTTCGCCGGACGCGTAGCGCCGTCCGACCTTCTGCAGGTCGATCAGCAGCTCCGTCATCACGGACCTCCGGCGGAGGACGGCGGCGGCATCACGGTTCGCTTCGCGCCCTCCTCGGGCGCGGAGATCACGACCCGCTCGCCTTCGCGCAGGCCGGACTGCACCTCGGCCCTGATCTTGTTGTTGAGGCCGATGCGCACCGCGCGCTTCTCCGGCGTGCCTGCGCCATCGAGCACGCGGACGTTATAGCTGCCGTCCGCATTGGCGCTGCTCAGCGCTGACGAGGCGATCGTCAGCACCTTCCGCGCTTCGCCGAGCAGGATGTGGACCTCGGCGGTCATGTAGGTCATCAGCCGCCCGTCCGGATTGGCGACGTCGAACACCCCGTTGTAGTAGATCGCCGACGACGTGGAGGACGACGACGAGCTGCTGCTGCTCGATGTCGTGGTCGAGCTCGACGAGAAGCTCGAATCGCTCTTGATCGATTCCGGCGCCGGCTCGATATAGCCGAGCCTGGCCTCGTAGCGGCGGTCGGGATCGCCGAGGATGGTGAAGTAGATGTTCTGCCCGGGCTTGACCCTGACGACGTCGGCCTCGGAGATTTCGACGCGCACGGTCATCGTCTCGACCTGGCCGAGCACGACGATGGTCGGCGCCGACTGCACCGCATTCACGGTCTGGCCCTGCTGGGTCACGATCGACAGCACGGTGCCGTCGATCGGCGCGGTGATCTTCGTGTATCCGAGGTTCACGCGCGCCGTCTCGATCGCGACCTCGGCCTCGACGATCTGCGCGTCGAGCTGTGCGATCTGGGCCTGGGTCTGCTTGACGGTCGCCTCGGCGCTGTCATAGTCGGCGCGCGACGACGCCTTCTGCGCCAGCGTGAGCTGCTGCCGTGCCAGGTTCGCCTCCGCCAGCGCCAGCGTGGCGACCTTCTCGTCACGCTGCGCCCGCACGCTCCGTAGGCTCGCCTCGTTGGTGCGCAGCGTGTTCTGCTGCGTCAGCGAGTCGATCTCCGCGATGAGATCGCCGGCCCTGACCTTCTGTCCGAGCTTGACGTTGAGCGCGACCAGCCGTCCCGAAGCCTGGGCGCCGACCGCCACCAGCTTGACCGGCTTCAGCGTGCCGGTGGCGAGCACGGTCTGCTCGATGTCGCCGATCGTGACCGGCGCCGTCACCAGGTTGGCGTTGGGATTGCTCGCGAACCGGGTGACGAGCAGGATGGTCACCGCGAGCGCGGCGAGCAACCCGATGATCAGCACGGGCCGGCGGCGCGGCCGCTTCGACGTCGGCGCCGGCGAGATGCTGTCCGCCGTCGCGGCTGGTCGGGGGATGTGGGCTAAGGGTGCGTTCATCGGATCACTTCGGGATCGCCAGGGGGATTCACTTCGTCTCGACGGTCTGCAGCAGATGCGGACCGGTGCCGCTGTCGACGATCTCGGGCACCGAGCTGTCGACTGCGCCGGTCCAGCCGCCGCCGAGCGCCTTGGCGAGCGCTACGTAGTTCTTCGCGAGCGTGGCGCGGCTCGCGAGCAGGCTGTCCTCGGCGGTGAATTGCGAGCGCTCGGAGTCGAGCACGTCGAGGAAGGTGCTGGAGCCGGTTTGGTAGAGCGAGCGTGAAAGCCGTGCCGCCTCGCCGTAGCGTCGCGCCGACTCGGTCAGGCTGCGGATGCGGCTGCGTTCCTGGCTCAGGCCGACGATGGCGTTCTCGACGTCTTCGAGCGCGCTCAGCACCGCGCTGCGCCAGGCCAGGTGGTATTCGTCGCGTTGTGCTTCGGCGATCTCGACCGCCGCCTGCAGCTTGCCGCCATTGAAGATCGGAACCGACAGGCTCGGTCCGATCGACCAGCCGATCGTGGAGCTCTTGCCGAGATCGCCGAGCTTCAGCGCCGTCGTCGACACCGTGCCGGTGAGGCTGACATCGGGGTACAGCGCAGCGGTCGCCTGTCCGATCCTGGCGGTGTATTGCGCGAGATGCCGCTCGGCCTTGCGCACGTCGGGGCGCATGGTCAGCACGTTGGCCGGAATGCCCTTCGCCAGCGGCAGGCGCGGAGCCGGGATCGCCGTCGCGCGCGACAGGCGAACGCTCAGCGCGGTCGGGTCGCGGCCGAGCAGCACGCCGAGCCGGTGTACGGCCTGCTGATAGCTGCTCTCATAGGTCGGAATGGTGGCTTCCGTGCTGGCGGCGAGCGCGCTCGCCTTGGCGGTGTCGACGGCGGAGGCCGAGCCTGCCTCCTGCTTGCGCTCGGTCAGTGCG
>JBARNF010000230.1:0-5307 GCA_049802835.1 Bradyrhizobium sp. | reverse complement strand
AGGCCGGCAAGCTCACCGTGCTCGGCAGCCTCGCCTTCACCAGCGGCGCGACCTACGCGCTGCAGTTCGCCCCGGGCAGCTTCAGCACGACCAGCGTCACGGGCTCGGCGACGCTCGCGGGCCAGGTGACGGCGAGCTTCGCCAGCGGCATCTATGCGGCGGGCAGCAAGGTCGCGATCGTCTCGACCGGGTCCGGCGTCAACGGCAAGTTTTCCGGCTTCAGCTACACGATGGCGGGCACCACCAACGTCATGCCGACGCTGAGCTATGACGGCCAGAACGCCTACATCGCGCTGAACCAGGCGGCGCTGCCGTCGCTGCCCACAACGGGCGTCAGCGGCAACGGCCGTAAAGTCTACGATGCGCTCAGCACCGCAGTGAACAAGGGCGGCACCTTGCCGGTCTCCCTGCAGTCGATCTACTTCCAGAGCGCACCCGGCCTCGGCGCGACGTTCAACCAGCTCGCCAGCCAAAGCGCGCCGGCGGCGACGG
Source organism: Bradyrhizobium sp. (assembly GCA_049802835.1). Classification (GTDB taxonomy): domain Bacteria; phylum Pseudomonadota; class Alphaproteobacteria; order Rhizobiales; family Xanthobacteraceae; genus Bradyrhizobium. Next base: position 4,815 of record JBARNF010000230.1, on the reverse strand, counting down.
CGAGCCTCGGCCAGAGCATGACCGGCTTCCTCAGCACGGTACTCGACTTCGGCGGCAACGGCCGCCCCGGACCCAACTCCAACGCTTCGCCGATGATGGCCTATGCCGAGGCCAGTGGCGGTGCGGCGGCCAAGGCGTCGCGGATCTTCACGAAGGCAATGCCGGTCGAGCCGAGCTGGGCGGTGTGGGGCTCGGCGTTCGGCGGCGGCGGCCGCATCGGCGGTGATGCCGCAGCCGGCAGCCAGGATGTCTCGTCCAGGATCTATGGTCTCGCCACCGGCGCCGACTATCGGCTGGCACCGGACATGACGGTCGGCTTCGCGCTCTCGGGCGGCCAGACCAGCTTCAACGTCGCGCAGGGCGGCGGCTACGGCGGCTCGGATTTCATCCAGGCGGCGGCCTATGCGAGCAAGCGCTTCGGCCAGGCCTATGTCTCCGGCAGCCTCGCCGCGGGCGCGCATTGGATGTCAACGACCCGCAGCCTCGCGACCGGCGCGGTCGAGACGCTGCGCGCGAGCTACACGGCACCGACGCTCGCGGCCCGCGCCGAGACCGGCTATCGCTTCGATCTCGGCTGGAGCAGCCTGACGCCCTACGCCGCCGTGCAGCTGCAACAGGTGTGGAGCCCGTCCTACACCGAGACCAGTTCGCTCGGCGCCAATGGCACCGCGCTCACCGTCGCCTCGCGCGACACGACCCTGCCGCGCACCGAGCTCGGCCTCTGGGCTGATCGTCGCATCTCCGAGACATTCCTGGTGCGCGGCCGCGCCGCCTGGGCGCACGACTACAACCGCGACGCCTCGGTGAGCGCGACGTTCCAGACCCTGCCCGGTGCCAGTTTCGTGACGACCGGCGCGCGGATCGCGGCGGACTCGGCGCTGCTGTCCGGCGTCGCCGAGGTCGCGCTGACCTCGCATCTGACGCTGTCGGGGCAGATCGACGGCCAGTTCGCGCCGTCCGCCACGTCCTGGGCCGGAACAGGCCGGCTGCGCTACCAGTGGTGAGCTGAGCACGACCACGCCATGGAAGCCGTGTCCGCAAGGGCGCGGCTCATTTTTTCGGCTCAGGCCGGACGTGTCGTCAGCCTGCGGCCGCCTCCAGCCGTTTCGGCGCTTTGCGGGCACGGTCGACGTCAGGCGTGCGGTAAGCGGCTTCCGGAATCGTCCCCAGCCGCGAATCGTGGACGCGCGGGCCGAGGCCGTAGAACTGCTGGAAGCTCATGATCAGCGGCCGCCACTTGTCGGGATCGATGCGGTCCTGCGCGCCGTCCATGAGAATGGCGCCGTCGACATGAACGCGCTGCACGCGCACCTCGATGCACTGGATGTGCCCTTTCAGCAGCGCGTCATCATCGGCAATGCCGTGCACCGCTTCGACGCGCGCCTCGAGCTGAACCGGACATTCGCGGACGCGCGGCGCGGCAACGGTTTCGGAGCTGGCTGCGGTGAGGCCAGCCAGGGCAAACTTGTCCGGCTCGTGGCGATAGCCTTTGCGGAGCTTCATCGCCGGCACCGGATCCGAGCCCGTGGTCAGCGCGAGGCGATCGACCGCGCCGACAAGATCGACGGACGGCAGGTTCAGCACGCACTCGCCGGTGCGCCGCATGTTCTGCGGCGTCTGCGATCCCGCCGCCAGCCCCAGCACGCAGCGCCAGCCGAGCCAGAACGCCGACGACATCGGCGCGAGATTGAAGCTGCCGTCCGTGTTGACGGTGCTGATGAGGACCACCGGCGTCCCGAAATACAGGATGCCCGGCTCGATCGTCGTGTGCATGATTCGATACTCCAGGTGATGCAGATCGGCGGCGCCGTCGCGCGCCGCGCGGACGGGGCTCCCGCCTCCGTCTCACCCTGGAAGGTTCATCGATCGGGACGACGCGCTCCACCCGATTCCCGAGCGGGAGGGACGAGCGCACGACGTTAAGACCTGGAGACGATTCGACCCGGAGACGATTCGATCTGGATTAAGGCTGCGCGCCCGAGGCGGCGGCAAATGGCGATCCCGGCATGACTCGAACATGCGACCTACGGTTTAGGAAACCGCCGCTCTATCCAGCTGAGCTACGGGACCGGAGCCTGCACCGAAGTGCATCTGCTTCGGGGGCTTCCATAGCAGACGCGCGCCGCGACCGGAAGCCTCTCCGGGTGCAATGGACAGCCGAGATCGCCGGCCGCCGTGGCGGAACGCCGCGCCGGGCCGACAGTGGTGGAGAACGCCGCGGGGGAACGCCAGTGTGTGACCAGGGTTGAGGCGAGGCGTCCGCTCGATCACAGGCCCGTTGGCAGGGGCGGTTTGACTATCCGGGACGCAGCCAATGGTTTAAGAGAACGGCGCCGATGCGGAACCGGCCTCGGGATCGCCGTATTGGTCGTGCCTGAGCGCACCTGATGGCTGAGGGACGACTGTCCCGCGGCCCGGGAGCCGCCGATCCTGGCATGCCCGCCCATTTTTCAGCCGAGGGACACAGACAAGTCGATGCTCATCCGGTCGGTCATTTTCGGCGCGCTCGCAGGCTGCCTCCTCGCTACCGCCGCCCGCGCGCAGGACACCCGCAATCTGCTGGAGTCCAAGGAATCGCTCTATAACAACATCTACGTCTATGAGCAGCCGCCCTACCGCAGCATGACGTTCGGGCACAACCGGCGCATCTATACCGAAAGCGTCTACAACACCCGCGACGAGCTCGATCTGCCGGTCGACTATACCCGCTTCATGACCGCGAGCGTGATGTACACCAAGGACATCAGCTCGATCCTGGAGATCGGCTTCGGCGGAGGCCGCACCGCCTGGTACCTGCACCGCTCTTTGCCCAAGGTGCAGGTGACCTCGGTCGAGCTCGACCCCACGGTGCTGGAGCTCGCCAAGAAATATTTCGGCATCAAGGAAGAGCCGAACTTCCACGTCGCCAACCGCGACGGAAGGCTGTTCGTGCAGGAATCCAAAGAGCGCTACGACATCATCCTGATCGACGCCTATCGCGGGCCGTTCGTGCCGTTCCACCTCCTGACCAAGGAATTCTACCAGCTGGTCAAGGATCATCTCGCCGAGGGCGGCGTGGTCGCACAGAACGTCGAGCCCTCGACCATGCTGTTCGATTCCGCGGTCAAGACCATCCACAGCGTGTTCCCGCAGGTCGACTTCTACAAGGCCGACGGCAACATCGTCATGGTCGCCTATGTCGGCGACGAGCGGAAGCCCGAGGATCTCGCCGCGACAGCGCAGGAGCGCGACAAGGCGTTCGGCTTCCGCTACAAGCTGGCCGACCTGCTGGCCGAGCGGCGCCGCATCGACATCGACGGCGGCCAGGTGATCGACGCCAAGGCCAAGGTGCTGACCGACGATTTCGCGCCGGTCGAGGCCCTCAAAACCATCGAGCGCCACAACAGGAAGCTGCCGTGAGCGAGCCCGTCTCCCGCGCAAGCGTGCTGGCGATCTATCTCTGCTCCTTCCTCGTCGGCTGCGTGCTGATGGGCTTCGAGATGCTCGGCAGCCGCTATCTCAATCCCTATTTCGGCAGCGGCATCGGCGCCTGGGCCAGCCTGATCTCGACCGTGCTGTGCGCGCTCGCGATCGGCTATTTCGCCGGCAGCGCCATCGTCGACCGTCACCCTACGACACGCACCATCGGCACCATGATCCTGATCGCCGCGGCCTACATGGCGCTGGTGCCGGCCACGGCCGACGCGATCATGGCCGACATCCTCGACACCATCGGTGACGGCCCGACGGCCACGCTGATGGCGGCGACCGCGCTGCTGCTGGTGCCGCTGACCTTGCTCGGAACGTTCTCGCCGATCGCCGTCAGCCTGTTGACGCGCTCGGCCGACGAGGCAGGCCGCGTCGCCGGGCTGGTCTACGGCGTCTCGACCATCGGCAACGTCGTCGGCACGCTGGTCACGACCTTCACGCTGATCCCGACCATCGGCTCGCGTGCGATCACCTATTACTTTGCCGTGGCGCTCGCTGGCTGCGCCGGTATCCTGTTCGTTCCTTTCGGCAAGAAGACGTCCTGACGTTCATTGGTGAAGAGCTTCTCGGATGACTGAGTTCTGGCCTCGCCTGGCCACCACGGCGGCAACGGCCGTCTGCCTGCTGACATCGCCTGCCGCCAACGCAGCGGAGGCGCAGATCGAGCTGTGGGACGGCCAGCGCGCCATGGCTGTCATCGACGACCTGCTGCGCTTCACGCCGCGTGCGATGGGCGAGCCGGGACATCAGCAGACGATCGACTACATCAAGGCGGCGATGGCCAAGAGCGCCGCCGACGCCGTGATGACGCAGAGCTTCACCGCCACGGGCGATGACGGCAAGGCGATCCCGCTCACCAACATCATCGCCCGCTTCCAGGTGCAGAACCCGCGCCGCGTCATCGTCGCCACGCACTACGACAGCATCATCAAGGCCTATCGCGACGCCAAGTCGCCGGAGGCGCCGATGCCGGGCGCCAACAATTCCGCCTCCGCCGTCGCGCTGCTGCTGGAGACCGCGCGCGTGCTGTCGCTGTCGCCGAAGCTGGACATCGGCATCGACATGATCTTCTTCGACGGCGAGGAGGGACCGAAATCGCTCGGCGCCGGCGATCCGACCTGGCGTCCCCTCGGCTCGCCGCATTTCGCCGCGCATCTGAAGGACTATTATCCGGCGCGCAAGCCGGAGAAGGCGGTCGATTTCGACATGGTCTGCGACAAGGACCTGAAGCTGCAGCCGGAGCCGTCGTCGCTGGCCTCGGCGCTGCCGGAGGTCAAGAAGTTCTGGAGCCTCGGCAGCCGCATCGCCCCCTCCGCCTTCTCGCCCGAGCCCACGGCATACCCGATC
>JBARNF010000229.1:0-2504 GCA_049802835.1 Bradyrhizobium sp. | reverse complement strand
GGCGTGTGGCTCGCTGCGAGCCTGCTCTATCGCGGTGACGACCGGCGCCGGCTGGCGCGGCTCGCGCGCTTGGCGTCGTCGGTCAAGGTGCCGCTGATCGCCACCAACGACGTGCTGTATCATCATCCTGCACGGCGGATGCTGCAGGACGTGCTGACCTGCATTCGCGAGAAGGCCTCGATCGAGACGATCGGCCGCCGCCTGCAGGCCAATGCCGAGCGGCACCTCAAGCCGGGACATGAGATGGCGCGGCTGTTTCGCGATCACCCGGATGCGGTCGCCGAGACCATCCGTTTCACCGACCGCATCTCGTTCTCGCTCGACCAGCTCAAATACCAGTATCCCGACGAGCCGGTGCCGCCGGGCAAGACCGCGCAGGGGCATCTCGAGGATCTCACCTGGGAAGGCGCCGCAAAATACTTCGGCGACGATCTCGACGACAGGCTGCGCGCGGTTCTCGACAAGGAGCTGGCGCTGATCGCCGAGCTCAACTACGCGCATTATTTCCTCACCGTCCACGACATCGTGCGCTACGCGCGCAGCGAAGGCATCCTGTGTCAGGGCCGCGGCTCGGCGGCCAATTCGGCCGTCTGCTACGTGCTCGGCATCACCTCGGTCGATCCGACCAAGATCGATCTGTTGTTCGAGCGCTTCATCTCCAAGGAGCGGCTGGAGCCGCCCGACATCGACGTCGATTTCGAGCATTCGCGGCGCGAGGAGGTGATGCAATATGTCTATCGCCGCTACGGCCGCCACCGCGCCGCGATCATTGCCACCGTCATCCATTATCGTCCGCGCAGCGCCATCCGCGACGTCGGCAAGGCGCTCGGCCTGACCGAGGACGTCACCGCCGTGCTCGCCGACACCGTGTGGGGCAGCTGGGGCGATGGCCTGTCCGACATGCAGGTGCGGCAGGCCGGGCTCGATCCACACAACCCCATGATCCGCCGCGCGGTCGAGCTCGCCGCTGAGCTGATCACCTTTCCGCGCCATCTGTCGCAGCATGTCGGCGGCTATGTGCTGACGCAGGACCGGCTCGACAACACGGTGCCGATCGGCAATGCCGCGATGGAGAACCGCACCTTCATCGAATGGGACAAGGATGACGTCGAAGCGCTCAGCATGATGAAGGTCGACGTGCTGGCGCTGGGCATGCTGACCTGCATCCGCAAATGTTTCGACCTGATCGCTGATCACAAGGGCCAGCGATACGTGCTCTCCGATATCAAGTCGGAGGATGATGACGAAGTCTACCGGATGCTGCAGCGAGGCGAGTCGCTCGGCGTATTCCAGGTCGAGAGCCGGGCACAGATGAACATGCTGCCGCGGCTACGCCCACGCACCTTCTACGACCTCGTCATCGAGGTCGCGATCGTTAGGCCCGGGCCGATCCAGGGCGACATGGTGCATCCCTATCTGCGCCGCCGCAATAATCAGGAGAAGGTGACCTATCCGTCGCCGTCACCGGATCATGGCTCGTCTGACGAGCTCTACAAGGTGCTGCACAAGACGCTGGGCGTGCCGCTGTTCCAGGAGCAGGCGATGCGGATCGCGATCGAAGCAGCCAGGTTTTCGCCCGAGGAGGCCAACGGCCTGCGCCGCGCGATGGCGACGTTCCGCAACGTCGGCACCATCGGCTCCTACGAGGAGAAGATGGTCAGCAGCATGATCGCGCGCGGCTACGATCCGGCCTTCGCCAAGAGCTGCTTCGACCAGATCAAGGGTTTCGGCTCCTACGGCTTTCCGGAAAGCCATGCCGCGAGCTTCGCCCAGCTCGTCTACGTCTCGTCCTGGCTGAAATGCTTCCATCCCGACGCGTTCTGCTGTGCGCTGCTGAACTCGCAGCCGATGGGCTTCTACGCGCCGGCGCAGATCGTCGGCGACGCCCGCAAGAACGGCGTCGAGATCCGGAACATCGACGTGTCCCACAGCTTCGCCGACAACACGCTGGAGAAAACGGACGACAAATATTGCGCCGTCCGCCTCGGCTTCCGCCAGATCGACGGTTTCCGCTGGATCGACCGCGACGAGGAGCGGATCAAGCGGTTGTCGCAGCAACTCCGAAGCGAGGCGCAGGCTGTCGCAAATCGGTCGTTCCGAGACGATGTTACGTCTCTGTCGTTCCGGGGCGCGCCAATCGGGCCGCGCGAAGCGCGCCCCGGTGGCGCGAACCCGGAACCTCGAGATTCCGGGTTCGATGCTCGGAGCAACACAGCTTCGCTGTCTTGCTCCGCTGCATCGCCCCGGAATGACGGTGAGAACACGTTCGGCGCCTCGTCCCTGAATGATCCAGACGACGACTGGGCCGACCGCATCATCAAGGCCCGCGCCCGCGGGCCGTTCACCTCGCTGGAAGACTTCGCCCGCGACACCGCCTTGCCCAAGCGCGCGCTGCTGCTGCTGGCGGATGCCGATGCGTTCCGCTCGCTCGGGCTCGATCGCCGCGCCGCACTCTGGGCCGTGCGTCGGCTGCCCGATGATGTGCCGCTGCCGCTGTTCGAGGC
>JBARNF010000228.1:0-8293 GCA_049802835.1 Bradyrhizobium sp. | reverse complement strand
CGCTGCGCCCCACCTGCATGATTGCCGAACGGGTTGCCCCGTTATCCGCCGAGAGGTTCACCTGCGTCGCATTGTTCCACCCGAGATCATTGTCAATCGGCGCGTTGAAAGAGCCGACCACGCCATCGACGATCGGTTGGCCGGCCAAGCCGCCGACCGTGGGAACGCAAAGATTCGTCGCGTCCGCATGGGCTACGGCAGGAAACACGGCCAGCGCTGCCGCGACCAGCAGCGGCTTGATCCCTGCGAGAAGCCGTCTCGAAATTGCGATTGCATATTTCATGGCTAACCTCCTGTGCAGAACTATTCACTCCGCATTGCGCCGCCGCGCGGCACTCCGTCAGGCGACCGTCAAGTTCAAGCGATACTGAACGCGAATGTCGGTGCCGCGCGAGATCTGGAAGATAAAGTCGGTCGCCGCTGCGCCCGCGTTCGCGGTCAGGTTCACGTTGACGGTCTGGTTGTTCGGGAAGGTTCCCGGGGGAATGTCCACCGAGCTTGCAATCGCGGCCAGATCCCAGCCGGCTGGATTGCTCAGCGAGCCTTGCAGTTGATAGGTGCCCGCCTCGGTGAACGCGATCCGCAACTGCAGACCGCCAACTGCTTTGGCCGGCGTGCCGGTGCGCGTGAAGCGAACGTTGACGCCGTCGAGCGTCGCGTCTCCCCGCGGCGCTCCAGGAGCGGGTGACGCGAGCGAAGGCCGCACGCGGGTCTCTGGAGTGGGAGGCGGCTGGCCGATCGCCAACGTCTGCGAGTTCGTGCCCGGGACGACCAATGTGCCGGGCGTTGTCTCGACGACGTTGAGGGAGAGCGTCTTCACATCGGCCGGGCTCGCGCCTGGCGGCACATTGACCCGGACGCGGACTTTTTGATCGGCGCCGGCTGGGTTGCCGGCAATGGTGAAGGTATTGCTCGCCCTGACGTTATCGGCGGCATCCTCGAGCAATTCGGCGGTCCAGCCGGGGATTGTCGCCGTCACCGCATAATTGCCGGTGCGATTCGCCTTTGCGGTGACCGTAAAGCCGAAGATGTAGCTGTTCCCAGCCACGATCGTCGAGGAACCGACCGGAAGCACCGGCGCTTGCGAATACGTGACTTCGATTCGGCCTGCGGGAACGACGACGCGCGGCAACAACAGGAAGCTGATCGATGCGGGCGAGCCGGCGCCGTTGCTGACATGCAGCGTGACCGATCGGCCGCCGGCCGGCACGCCCATATCGGGAATGTCGAAGGCGAACTGCTGGCCCGACCCCCCGAGCCCAAAGCCCGAGGTGATCGGCGTCTGGTCGAGGGAGATTTGATTATTGATGGTCGGGACTTTGAAGTTGTTCCCGTTGACGGTCAACCGGTCGCCTTCGTGGATATTGGTCGACGGACTGATCGACGTGATGACGGCGCCGGGCTCGGACGTCGAATTTCCAGTCTCCAGCTGCGCCACCCGCATTTGAAGGTCCTCCAGATCGTGCAGGACCTGGTTCATCAGCTCCGCCGTGATCAGGTCGCCCGGCCGCACTTCGTTCTTCTTCTTGGCGACGATCGCGTAGAGCAGCGCATCGATGTCGGCGCCGCTCATCTTGCCTTTGAGCTGATCGATGATCGCCGACAGCGGGACGACGATGTTGCCGGGATTTGCGCTGGTCGACTGCACCATGACTTCCTCCGTGCGCCGTTCGTGAACGCGTCAGCGAGCCAACGCGAAGTTGCCGTAGTTCCAGGAGGCGAGGTCGAACTGCGCATCGCCGCGATAGGGCAGATGGCCGCTGGCGAACACCAGGTAGGAGCGCGGCCGCGCCGCGCCGCCGGCAAAGTCGATCGCCTTGCGATTCTCGCGCACGCGATAGAGCCACACCATCTCCGCATCTTGCGTGTCGATCGGCGGATAGCACAGGCTTTCGCGCAGCAGCCCTTCGAGCCGGGCCGCGTTGATGAAGGCGGGCCCGCGATAGGTCATGTCCTTGAAGAACTTGGTGGCGGCCGCGTCGGTGGCGTCGGTTTCCTCGGCGACCGGAATGACGCCCGCCGGAGGCAGGTAGCGAAAGTGACTGCGCGCGGTCACGCCGCCGAGATCGCCGGCGGGCGGCGCCAGGCCGGCGATCTGCTCCTGGAACTGGAGGAACATCGCCTGTCCGACCGCGAGCCGGCGTGTATCGAGCAGGCTTGCCAGTGCGCCATTCGCGTCGGCACGCGCGAGCGGACGTCGCACCGCCCACAGGTCGATGAACCGAACGTCGGCAGCACCGGTGAAGACCAGGAGTGCCAGCGGCACGTCGAGATCGCTCAAGACGGTCTTGCGCAGCGCCTCCAGCAAATCGTCCTGGCGCACGGCCGCACCCAGCAGGTTTTCGAACCAGGAGGGCTGCACGCCGACGCCGAAGCAGCGATATGCGAGCTCGTTGCGGAACGACGGTGCGGCGACGTCGAGACCCAGATACGCGCTGGGATTGACCCACAGCAGGCGGAATTGAACGGCTTCGACCGTGGCGTCGGTGTTGCAGCGAACGTTGGCCGGATCGAGGCCGTTGGTGGGCGCCCGGCCTTCGCTCATTTCCGCCGGCGCGATCGTCAGCAGGTATGCGCCCGCTCCCGCCACGTAGGTGCCGCCGCCGAGCACGGTGCAGTTCGAAAACAGGCGATTCGCGCTGGCGGTCTCGAAACGACGGGCCAAGGCGACGTGCGCGTTGTCGGTGAGCCGCAGCGCTTGACCCCTGCGGTTGAAGGCGAGCCCCGCTTTCACGCGCGCGACCGGAAGCGTGGCCTTGCTGAGCTGCGCGTCGAATTCCACTTGCAGGCCGAACGCCACCCCCTGTCCAAGTGCGAGTCCCAGCCGCCAGTCGGCTTCCCGCCGCGCCGTCTGCTCGCGCGACAGATCCTTGCCGGCCAACAGCCGCCCGTTGAAGAAATTCACCGAGCGAATGCCGCCCTCTTTGAGCGGTTGTTGCAGTTGCAGCAGATCGTCCATGGCGCTGCCCGCCTCGTCCATGCTATGCGACCGTCGCGATGACGTGCCAGGTCTTGTCGCCGTTGGAGACGACGGTGAATGCGTTCTTCGCCTTGATCGCCACCGCAGGCCCGCTCGTGGCGAGGGTAGGCCCATCGACGGTGTCGCCGCCGGAGCACACCAGGGTCGTGGGATTGATGCTCTTCACGACATAGATGCGTCCCTTGCTCACGTTCGCGCTCGGTAGCGTGATCTTCTGCGATGCGGGACCGGTGCCAACCACGACATGGTGGGTGGTATCGAGCGTGATGTCCTTGTTCGTCTCGAGGTATGCGATCGGACCGGCGGAGGTCGGAGCGTCGCCGGCGCCGCCGCAATCGCAGCCGCACAGCAGCCATTCCTCCAGCAGCCGCATGTGCGCCAGATAGGGCCGCCGGCTCTCATCGACCACGACAGCGGCGGCGCTGCCGTCGACCTGCCAGGCTCCGGTCGGCGATCCGCCGACCCACACGATCGGAACCTCCAGCCGCGCCAGCAGCACGCAGTCGTCTTCGGCCGCGCGCGCGCTGCCGCACATGCGCGTCATCCAGAACGGGCGCAGCTCGGTGACCCAGAAACGGAAGGCCGCGCGCAGGAATTTGCACAGATCCTGGCGCCCGATGGACAGTCCGAGCGGCGGCGAACCGAACAGGTAGTCGCCCAGCGTCGCGAAGGAGGCGGGCGGCGAGGAAGGCGGGCTCGCCTGTTCCGCATCGAACCACGGTTTCGCGGCGGCTCGCAGCGCTGCGATCCAGGCCGTCTCGTCGCCCGCGAGCGGCGGGCTCGCGTCGACGATCGGCACTTGCCTGAGCCAGGCGACGACGTCGCGAACGGCGTCCTCTTCGGTCTGCGGCGGCGCCTCGGTACGCAGCTCCAGCTTGTAGTCGTCGGCGATGCGCGACGGCGCCATCAGCTCGTCTTCCGAGCGGCACGGTTCGCCCGGAATGGGGACCGGCATGGTCGCGCAATCGGAATAGCAGAGCGTGAGATAGAGCGAGAGCGGGGTCGTGGCCGCCGGCGGCGACAGGGGCGGCGATGCGTTCGTCAGCGTGTTGACCTTCGTGGCGTTCTCGGGCTTGGCCAGCCATGCGTTGATGCCGCCGCACTGGTCGACCGGCACGCAAACGAGCTTCCCGCTCGGCACGGCGGCGGCGCCGCGTGCGACCCGGATTTGCGGGCCGTCCTTGGTATCTGCGACCGTGACCGCGAGGCCGCTGGTCGTGCCGTAGCCGACGAGCTCGGCCACCGTCCAGTTGTCGCGACCGGACAGATAGGCATGCTCCTGCATGAAGTCGTCGACGCCGAGCACCATGCCCTTGGCATAGTTGACGTGCAGGGCCGGGTTCTGCACCGACGATGCCAGCGTAACCGAAGGATCGTTACAGCACCCCATGATGCGCTCCCGTACAGGACGCGTGTCGGAACATGGTCGACCTCAACATGCGAGTAGGCGGCGGTCGCCGTCGGTCGGCGGTTTTGCACCGCCCACGAAGCTTTCACCCACATAGGCGCGGCCCAGCACCGCATCGGGCAAGAGCTGCGGCGCGCGACTGCCGACATCGAGCAACGTGTCGAGGCCCAGGCGCGCCTCGCCGATACGGTTGAGCGCCCAGTAGAAGCGAACGTCGAACACCGTGTGCGCCGGCTTCTCCAACTCGACGACGCGGCGCGCCAGCTGCAGCCGCCGCTGCATCTCGAACGGATCCTCCGTCACGCTCGTCATCGGCAGCAGGACGGAGAAGCGATGGGCGGTGCGTGCCATGGCGAGCAGCTGGCGTTCGAATTGCAGCCAGTCGGCTTGTGCCGGCGTGGTTGCCGGCAGGTGATCGGGCAAGGCCACGACGTCGAAGGACGGCCACGACGTATGGTAGGCGGCGTTGAGCCGCTCGATGCGGCGGTAACGCCGCGCGAGGAAGTCCTGCCATCGCTCGCGCACGCGCGTGTCGGTCGGCAATGCACAATAGGCGCGCCAGTCCTCCGCGGCGGCGGCGACCCTCGCCCAATCCGCCGGCAGATCGACGGCGCCGAAACTGGCGTACCGCGTGGCATGGCGGGCGCGCAGGGTATCGAGGTCGTAACGCGCCTGCAGGAAGGTCTGCCAGCGTACGCGTTCGTCCGCGCCGGCTCGCGGCACGAATCCGAGAGTGAGTTCCGCAAAGCTGCGCCAATCTTCTTGTTGCTGCGGATCGGACGGTGGTATCAGCGCAAACGACGTCACCTGCTCGGCGGGCGTGGCCGTGCGCCCGAGCCGCTGGGCGTAGCGCTCGGCCAGGCCCGCATTGCCTTCCTGCGGCGACCACAACGATTGCTTCGATATCGTGCGGGGTCCGCTTTCCGCGGCGCCGGGATCGCCGGCCGCGAGTGCGCCGATGCGGCGCGTCAGATAGGATTCGACGATGCGGACCGATTGTTGGCAGACGCAACTCGGATCGGGATCGTGGAAGGCGCCCTCGTCGATGCAGGTTTCGAACGCAAGCGTCAGCGCCATGCGCAAGCCGTGCACCGTGCCGCGCCAGCGGAAGAACGTCATGGCGTGCTTGACGAAGAGCCGCCGGCGCTGCTCGTCCCAGGTCGGATCGAGCGCGACGTCGAACCATTCGGCCAGCCAGGCCAGCGTCTCCGCCGGCGCGGATTGTGGATCGATGAGCGCCTGGACCTGCGCAATGTTGCCTTCCAGCTTCGTATTGATGCCCTCGACATTGGCGAGGAAACGCTCGAGGAAGTCGGCGGACGCCGGGTCTTCGCGAAAAACGCCCGGCAGGAAGCGCTGTGGATAGGAGAAGCGCGGGTACCATACGCGCAGTGCGCGCAACCACGGCGTCGCAGTGCCGTTGCCGGACAGAAGCAGCCGCAATTGCAGATAGCGGCCGCGTGCGCCCTGCAGCAGCAGTTCCCAGGTGCCGGTGCCGGTTTCGCGCCGCGGCGGGCGCACCGCCTGCGCCCGCACCCATGGCAACTCGGCTCCATCGCCGCGCAGATAGGGCGATGGTTGCGCGCGCCAGGCGCCGATCGCTTCATCGGCGTCGGCGGCGCCGGACGACGGGTCGGCCGACCGGATCCGTTCGTCGGAGGCGCGACACCAGATCTCGATACGTGAATCCGCCGCGATGCAGGCGTCGAGCATCAGGCGGTCCCACACGCACTGCAACTCGCCGCCGTCGAAAACCGGCGTGACGAGCTCGCCGCTCTCGCGGTAACGCACGCGCGGCTGCTGCACGATCGGCACCCAGCGCAGGCCCGGAAATCCACTGTCGTACCAGGCGACGCCGCGTACGTTCAGCAACGCGCGACCGCCAAAACGGCGAAGCGGAAACAGCTCGACCGCCGCGCGCAGTCTGAACATCTCGGCCTGCGAACCGACGACGAAGGCCAAGGCCTGATTGCCTGAATCTGTTGCCACCAGCAGCTGCGCGACCGACCCGGTCCCGTCCTTGGTCGTGGCCTCGGCCAGCACGAAATCGTGCGCGAGATGATCGAGCCAAAATGGCGGGTCGACCGCGATCGCGTCGCCGGCGCGCAGAAGCCGGAAAACGCGCGACCGACCGGCGCCCTGGTTGCGATCGAGCACCAGCACGCCGCCTTCGAGCGCTTCAACGGCGATCGGATCGATCGAAGCCGGCGCAACGGCGCGCAGATCGATCCCGTTGGGAAACAGCGCCGCCGGTTGCAGGCGTTGCGCTCCGCTGGTCGGCTGAAACAGGTCGGCTTCGGGTGGCGCGAGCGTCGTCTCGCTCTGCGCGCGGCCGACGACGGCCAGCCGACGATCGAGTTCCCACAGGCGCGCGTTCTCGCGATCGAGCACCCACACTCCACCGCCGCAACGGCGCACCATGTCGAACGGCGCGAACGGCACGGGTTGCGGCCACAGGGTCTCGACCGGCGGTCCGCCCGCCATCAAGTCGAAGGCGATGAGACCCTTGCTCGCGGCAGCGATGAACGCGACCACGAGATAATGGTCGTCGGTCACGGCTAGGGCGTGGAACGTCCGCTCGACCGGCGTGGCGGCCGAGATCGGCGCGAAGTCGCTGCGCGTCGCGCTATGTGCGGGCGAACAATCGAGCGGACCATCGGGCCAAAAGGCGCTTTCGCGATCGCTGCCGACCGACCACACACGCAGCCGGCGTCGGTCTCCGTCGATCCAGTAGATGTTGCCGTAACGATCCGCATCCGCGGTGCGGCGCGCGTCCAACGCGAGCGGAGTTTCGCCCGACGTCGCGCCGAGCGTGATCGGCTCACGCTGCAAGCGCAGCTCGTCGCGCCATGCGTCGACGACGAGCGGCGGCGAGGTGTCCGTAACGGGACTCGTGATCACCGGCGGAGTTGCCGACGACCACCCGTCGGCGAGCCTGTGCCACGCGTCATTCCCAAGCCGCACGCGGCAGCGTCCCCAATCGGCCTCACCGAGGAGCAGATGGAAGCGGCTGCCATTCACGTTCATCAGCACGTCTCCGGAATGATCGGCACCGGCAACAGGGAGCTCGGCCCCGACGGGGCTGCGCTCACGTCGCCGCGCACCGCGGCGATCGGCAGCGGCTCACCGGCGACGACGGAGATGCCGAGAATGCGCGGCAGCTCGAGGCCGGTCATCTCGATCGTGTCGCTCGGCGCTCGCGTGCCCTCCGCGAGCAAGACGTCGATCACTGAAGTGACGCTCGCGACACGCGCGGTTTCCGCGAGCAACACCCGTGCGCTCACGGCCGCGCGCAGCGGCCATCCGCGTGCCGATGTGCTCGATGTCGGAGCGAACAACAGGTCGCTTTGCGCCGCGAAGCCAGCGCCGTTTTGCGACGTCGACGGCGCGAGCGGCGCCAGGAACTGCCGCAATCGCTGCTTCACCGCTTCGACCACCTCGGCCACCGCGTAACCCGCGGCGACGTCGATCCCGACCGAGATCCACAGCGGCTTGTAGACCGGGCCGCGCACGATCAGCTCGGTGGTGACCAGACGCCGCGGATCGAGGTAGCGGCACAGATTGTTGAGGAACAGCCGGTCGGCACGCGGCGCGTCCGGTTGCTCGGGATCGAACCGCGGGATCGCCATGGTGGTGACGACGCCCGGTGCCGCCCCGGGCTCGTTCGGAGTCAAATCCGGGTGGAAGGCGGGCAGCACCTCGATCCGCCCCACGTCGATGCCGGGCGCTCGCCATGCGATCGATTCGAAATCCGCGACGCTGACCAGCCGGTCGCGGTGCTGCAGAAATCGCTTGATCTGCTTTTCTCCCTCGGCGGCACGCTCGGCATCGGCCCCGCCCCAGGTGCGCACCGGGTTGGTGACCGTGAAGCCCGACGGCAGCAGCGGTGCGCTGTTGATCGCTCC
>JBARNF010000227.1:0-1600 GCA_049802835.1 Bradyrhizobium sp. | reverse complement strand
GCAGAACGCCGTCCTGCGATGCACGGAATGAGCAGGCGGGAGCAGGGCGTAACGCGTCTCGCCAACCGCCCTGCAGGGGCGACGATGATGACCAAACGCAAACCGAACGCTACTCACACATCGCGTCCGTGGACGGACGCCGAGGCCGCGCGCGCCGCGAGCATTTGGAATGCTGAGATCCGCCCCGGCAGCAATGGTGCCGTGTGCAGCAGCGCGCGAGCGCAGGTCTTTCGCATGATCGCCGCTGCAATCGGCCGGACTGAAACAGCGGTCAAGATGCGCTGGCGTGATTACGGCGCCGGCTTCTCGGCGGACACTCGTCCTGCTGAACGGATGAAGCCTTTCGTGCCGTCGGCCGAATCCATCCGGCTCGCAGCCGCGCGCGCCAGGCAAGACGCGGTCTCCGCGCTACTCGGCGATCCGCCGCCGGGGTTTTCGGCACTCGAACAGATGAGTGGCGGGCACTCATGAGCGTTTCTCTCTCCAGGAAGCAGGACAAGCTGCTGTGAGCCATCCTCGCCTTTCCATCATGCCGGCCGGGGCGATCTTTGATCGCTCGCTGGAGCCGCGCGACCTGCAGGTGCTCGCCTTGCTCGGCTGCCACATCGACAAGGCCGGCTGGTGCCGGCGCAGCCAGGTCAAGATGGCAGCGCAGCTCGGCTGCGGGCGCGCCTCGGTGCAGCGTTCGCTCGAACGGCTGGTCGATGCCGGCTGGGTCGAAAAGAAGCGGCCGCCGTGGAGCAACGAAGCGGGCCAGCCGTCGAACAGCTACATGTATCGCGTGGTGCTCGATCGCGACGATTGGGAATCCCAATCGAGCGGCGATCCGGACGGCGATGATGACGACAGCCATGCAGAAACCGCATCCGAGGGGGAGGGGGTGCCCACGGGTGGGCAGGGGGGTGCCCAGCCAGGCGGGCACCCGGGTGCCCAGCCATGTGTGGGCACGGGTGCCCACACATACGTGGGCACCAAGAACGACCCCTTAGAACGTCCCCTTATTGAACGGGAGAGAGACGCGCGCGCACGCGACCGAAACGCGAAGTTCATCGCCGCATTCGAGCAGCGCTGGCCGTCCGCGTTCGCCGACGATCGCCATCGCATCGCCTATGCCGCAGCTGCGCTGAGCGAGGCGCAGCAGAAGGCCGCGCTGGATGGCGTCGGGCCGTTCCTCGACCATCTGCAGCGGCTGGGGCGGAAGACGATTCCGGCGGGATGGCGCTATCTCGAAGAGCGCCGATGGGAGCTGCTGATGCAGGCCGAGGCGGCGCCCGTGGCGAAGGTTCACCCCGGCGACAGCGCCGAGGCCAAGGCGATCAAGGCGCTGCACGACCTGGTCGGGCGCGGCGAGGCGTTTCGCAAGATCTACCGCAGGGCCGGCGACGGGTCTGTCAGCTTTCCGCACGGCGTGACGGCGCAGTTGTTGGCGCTCGCCAGCGCACCGGAGCCGACGGAATGGATTGATCTGACCAATCAGCAGGCCGGCGCCTGGGAAGGGTTCGTAAAGCCGTTCTTCAACGAGCGGGTCGTGCGTCGGCATTTCCGGGCGGGCTCGCGCGCACCGTGGTCGTGGCCACCGAAGGTCAACGGCGAACTTTGC
>JBARNF010000226.1:0-4839 GCA_049802835.1 Bradyrhizobium sp. | reverse complement strand
GGCGAAGCGTGCCCGGCGAAGCCTCTTGGCGAAGCCGGGCGTTTGAGCCGCCTTTGCCCGCGCCTGAGCTGCGCTCTCTGATCCCAATCAACCTGTCAAACAGCGTGCCGCGCGTCGCAGCCTTGCTCATGGCCATGCCGCCGCGATCCCGCGGCCGTGTCGGCCCGAGCTCTGCTGCAGTTGGCGTCCTCTTGCAATGAGAGGGCGCGGGGAAGGCCGGGTGCTGGTCGCACCCGCGGTCCGCGTGCAGCAAGAAAGCACGCGGCAGAACCACAGGTACGGCCGAACATCCGGCCTTCCCCGCGCGATGGCTTTACGGCTTATACGCGATCTCCCCGGGGACCGGCTGTCTTGCCCCCGTCGCTCGCTGCGCTCGTCATGAACGCCGCGACCTTGACGCCAGCATCGGGGCGCCAGGACCACGCGACTTCGCCGTCCGCAGCTCATCAGTCGTCGCGCAAAAGCGCCTGACAAAGCCGCGGCCACCGCATCCCCGCCTCACGTGCCGTGACGATCGCGATACGTCCCTCTCGGCGAAGCAGGATGGCGGGATAAGATCACTGATTTGGAGGTGGAGTCAACAAATTTTCTGGTATTCGGAATTTGTGGGTTGCGCCGTTGCCTTGCCGTACATCGCGATCGCCCGCAGCGGGCTGCCATCGAACTCACGGCGACCCCGACTTGCTTCCGAGCACGGTGGCAATCTCCGCTCCGCGCTCAATAGAAGGCGGCGGGATTCCAATTTGAAGTGCAGCGTCACCGTAATCTATTTTCGGGGTCCACTTCACCTCAGCACGACCGCCGAAGACGCGCCAATCCGAAGAAGACGAAACGCTGAAGGCTGTCGAACGCATATGCCAGAAATTCGAGAGTGGCGGGAAAAGCCGCATAAGTTTCCACCGCTCGGATCAGCCACCCACGTGCTTCTCGTGGACATGCGGGCATTCCTCAACGGGGGCGATGAGTGGGACAGAGTGCATGTGGGGCTCAGCGGCAAGTATGTGAGCGAGTTTCACCGCCGTTATTGGAAGGGCAAACTGATCAGCGGCGTGTTCAGTCCCGAGACGAAGCTGCGGGGCGCTGGCGAAGCTCGCGAGCGCTTGCACTTTATTGGATTTGTGAACGAAAGATCCTACGCGGCAAACGCGATCGGGCCGTCCGTCCAGTTCATTGCCAATCCCCACCTGTTTAAAACGCCTGAAGAAGCCCGCGCGGCATTAGCGAGATGGCCGCTCGGTGAGCCTGACATTTTGAACGCTCGCAGAAACAAAGCGTCAGCTCATGTGCAGAAGCTCGCGGATGCTATGTCAAACCTCACGGTGAGCGAAGCGGCGGAGGCTCTCAAAATTGCTTGAGGCCAAGTGGAACGTACCTACCCAGAACTGACCCGCAAAACAGGGGCACAAATAGCGCTTGCGAACTAGGTCCATTGGCCCTATATACATCTTAGGGCCATCGGCCCTAGGAGAACACGCTATGGCGCCCACATTCGTCAGAACCCCTGAAGCCCTGAGAAACGCCAGGGCTGCGTTAGGTCTAAGCGCCGACGGGCTGGCCAGAATCGTACGCGTAGAGGACGGCCGCACGGTGCGCCGATGGGAAGCTGGGGAACGTGAAATACCAGGTCCAGTGATCGTTATTCTGGAGACCGCGATGGGGTACTTAGACGACATTAAATTGATCGATACCCAGCTGGAAATGATGCGCTCCGGTAAGATGCGCTCCGGTTCGACAACAACCGCGGGCAGGGTGGACACTACAGCCGCGGACATCGCGCGTCTCACGGCCTCAAGGCAAAACCTCATCGAGGCACTGGAAATCCTCACCCGGCAACCCGCTAGCGACGGCTCTAATCGTGTTCACTGGTACACGTTGAAGAGGTCGACCCCTTTATTCGATCCCCCGCAAAAGGACGAATGGACGATGCCGGGCGAGCTGAGCCCTGAGGCCGCGCTGGCCTATTTCGCTAAGCACGAAGGGTTCACCGAAGGCCTGGACATCTGCGACGATGACGGGCCGCTCACGGAGTTTGTTCTTGAAAAACGCGAGGTTCTTCGCCGCCAAGTAGGTGCATCACAGCGGCTGAGTGCAGGGAAGCTTATTGATACATATCAGGTTAGACGCTCGGCTCGATAATCGAAGAAGGCGGCCCCTCCACCTGGGGACGTTGCTAGGTTATGGTACGCTCGTAAGTTGCCCTGGGCGATGGACGCTACCAGTGAGGCAACGGCTGCCTGACCGGCAGTGATAGAAGAAAAGACATCGAGGGCGGCGGCATATGGCACGACACCAGGGGACATATCCCATTCATATGGATGGACGTTGGACGCTAGAAGATCTTTACAAGTTTCCGCGAACATATGAGCAAGCTTATTTCGCGCTTGACGCGCTCATTCCCTCTGAGAGTCAGGTTGACTTTGATCGCGTTGACCGCGCCTTCAGGGCATTCCCGTGGCAAGGTGGCTACAGCGCCGTTAACTTCTACAACCAGCTCAAATACGCGACGCCGATTGGCGCTAGGCCTGAGGTATCGTCGATTCAATACGCCTCACCTGGCGCGATCACCCTCTCCCTCATTTTAGAGCAAGCTGAGCTGCTAGCCGCAATAGTCGGAGCCGTCGCAGGCTCGATAACGGTTTGCAACACGCTCTATAACAAGATCATGAATGACCTCCAGCACCGCAAATTGCTTCGCATTAAAGTCGAACGGGAAACTATTGCTCTCGGGCGCGAGGAGCTGGACCTCATCCGCGAATACAACCAGGAAATGGCCGCCATATTGCAGATCGGCACGCCTGATGCGCTCGATGCGCGAACCGGAAGGCCCCTAGTGTCACTGAAAATCCTACTCTCGGTTTATCGCCGTGTCCGGACACTCGCTGAGTATAAAAACAAGGGTAAGGCCCTTCTGCCCGTAAATTCTCACCTACAGCCGCGGCTGCCGCCGCAGCAATCCGACCTGTTCTAACGCTATGCTACGCACGAAAGGTCGTTGGTTTGGAGGTGTGGAGTGATCATCAGTGATCTTGTTAAAGATTGGGGTGGGTTTGAAAAGCTGATCGCGGAGCTTCACGAAACCGGCGAAGTGACGGTCGAACACAACGCGATCCTTATCGGTAAATCCGGTGCCCCTCGCCAAATCGATGTGCTGATTCGGCATAAGCAGGGTCTGTACGATCATCTTGTCATCGCCGAATGTAAGTATTGGAACAGTCCCGTCGAGCGCCTGCATATCGATGCGCTTGCAACAGCCATTCAAGACGTGGGCGCGTCGCGCGGCGTCCTCTTTTCGACTAAGGGATTCCAGTCGGGCGCCATTACGCAAGCGAAGCAAAGCAACATCGATCTATTCACCGTACGCGATCTGACAGCGAAGGAGTGGGGGCTTCCCGGCCGCGTCATCGATTTTTATCTGCAGGTAATCCAGCCATCGATTGGGAATCCGGTCTTTCATATGCCGCTCGTTGTTGGCGCCCCAAGCAACGAGCCGATTACCATCAATCTTGAATTTGATGGAAATGGTCCGCTCAGCACGACGCCGCTACTGCTAGCTGATGGCACTGTTGGTAAAAAATCTCTCGAAGTGCATTTCGCCGAAAGCGCTGAAAAAGCACTTGCGCAGGCAATGGAACGAAGCTTCATCATCAATGGTGGCGCCGAATGCACGAGATACTTCCACATGGAAGTTAACCTCATGCCGGACAGTCCGTTTAAGCTACCATTGGGACAGAGGGTTTTGGTAAGCCCGAAGATTTCCTTCGATCTGGGCATCAAGATTTCTCAAACCCGCATCGCCCATGATCGCGCGGAGCAGTATAAATTCGCCTTGGCGCTCGAAAATTGCGTGAAGGGCACTGTTTCGTCAGCATCACGTTCGCTGGAAGCAACCGTAACGACGCTGTCGCAAATCGACACTCAGCCTGAAGCAGGTGAGGGCGTGCTACTTAATGGGTCGGTACTTCGCGTCTCTATAAAGGGATATTTTCCGTACAGCGAGACGCAAGGTCTGGAGTTACGGTGACGGTGCACTAAACTTCGCCAGGGGCGCCGAGGCATCCGGTATGCCGAGGCCACCCCGCGAAAAATCGGCCGATCAGGAGCCGAAATAGCGGCTTGATGTCGATGTGACCTCTCTCACAGCCCGCCACGCGATTGCGCGTCAAAGTATTCCCATGTGTTCCTGGCACGCCGAACAAGGGATTTGATGACATGCGCTGGAGTGACTCAGCCAAGGGATTTGGGGTCGTCCTGGTGGTGACCGTCGCCGGATATCTGTCCACGACCTATGTCGACCACCGATTTACCGCGATTGAAGCATCCTCGGATGCGACGACGAGCCCGCCCCCGACATCCTCCGCTTGCGTCGGCGAAGATGGGCGCTGGCACAATTGGCCATGGGCGAATGTGCCGATGCTCTCGCCGGCGTGTCGGAGCAACCGTTAGACCGTGCGGTCGCCGTGGCGAGGGTTGCAGGATCTTGCGAGATATCCCAAGCTCGCGCGCCACGGGCAGAACGCTTTCGCCTCGCTCGACGCGCTTGATCGCCTTCAGTTGGGGACATTCCGTCAGGATCCAAAAATGTTCGGCGCGTCGGCGCTGCGTTCGAGGCGGGCGAGGGCGCGGTCGAACGCTTCGATCGCGGCGTCGATGATCGGCTGGGAATGCACGGCGGAGACCCAGCCGTGAACGGGATGGGCATCGACTCCCTCCAACAGCGGCGAGCGGCGGAGTGCGGCATAGTCCGTCCGGTAGGTGCGCTGCGAGATCAGGACGTCGGGCGAGGGCCCCACCAGCGCGCCTTCGCTGGCCGGGCCGACGACAAGGTGGAAGATGGAGCTT
>JBARNF010000225.1:0-7545 GCA_049802835.1 Bradyrhizobium sp. | reverse complement strand
AACAGCGCCGTCGGCAACGAATGAGCACTGGCATCGAGATAGCGCAGATAGTAGCCGCTGGCGTTGGTGACGGTCGCCTGCTGCACGATCTGGACGAAGCCGTAACCGCCATCGTCGCCGATCGCCGCGGTCGCGCCGACGGCGACACCGGCCGGCAAAAGCGTCTCGATCGCCATCAGCCCGGGCGGCGGCTGCGACACCGAGGTGGTGTTGGTGCGAAGCACGAAGACGGCTATGGGATCGACCGTGGCGGAGACGAGTCCGGGCGCATTCGCAGCCGTCTGGTAGAGGATCTGCAGCGATGCGATCGGTCGCTCGCCGGCGCGCAAGGCCGCCAGGATCTCGCCGAGCAACGCTTCGTCCGACTGGCTCGCACCGGATAGGCCGAAGATGTCCGGCAGCACACTGCCTTGCGTCGCGCCGGCAATCTGCTTGACGGTCAAATTGATGGCGGTCGCGAGGGCGACATCGGCTGCAGGCAGCGGTGTGCCCTCGGGCAGATAAGCGCCGTCGGCCGCACGCGACTTGACCAACACCGGGATGCCGTTGGACCCCTGTGCCGCCTGCAGGCGCATGAGGGCAGATGGGAAGGTGCGCAGACTGAGCGCATTGCCCGCCGGCGGCGTCCACACAATGGCGCTGTCGAAGGCGAAGGCCTGCGGACCGGTCGAGGTCAGATCGATCGGCGTCGGCTGGCCAGGCTTGGCCACCGAACCCTCGGTCAGCTTGGTGTAGGGATCGACCCATTTGCTGGTCAAATCGAACGGGACGTCGGCTACCAGCCAGGTCTGCTGCTTGTCGGGATTGGTCAGTTTGATCCCGTAGCTATTGTCCTTGGCGAAGCCGCCCGCCGGGAACTGCTGCCACAGCACTGCAAACAGCGGGTTGGTGGCAGGATCCGCCGGCGCGTCGCCGGGCACCGTCATGCCCTTCGTGTAGGGCAGCCGCAGACCGCCGCGCAATGCGCTCGACATCTGACCGGCGAGTTGCTGGTAGAGCGACTGCGCCGTCGGTGACGGCGCGCTCGCAATCGCACAGAACAGGTCGTTGAGCTTGGCCTTTTCCAGGTTCTGGTTCTGCATCGTCACCAGGAGCTGGTGCACGGCGCCACGGATCAGCCCCTTGAAGAAGTCGAGGAAGATCTCCCGGCTCAGCGGCGCGGTCTCCTCCATCAACATGCGCGCCGTCGGCGCGTTCTGTGTCTGGTTGACGAACAGCTGATTGAAATAGTCGTCCACCTCCCGCAGGTAGCTCAGCGGGACCACGTTCTTCGATTCGAACTGATAGGAGAAGTCGGCCGGCTTCCCGTCGAGGGTGCGGCCACTGGTGGAGATGTTGAGGAACGGCGGCATCGGGAACACGGTGGCATGCGTGTCCTGGGTCGGCAGCGCAACGGTACCCTTGAAATTGGCGAGCTGCGCCAGGATCGTCGGATAGTCGAGCCAGCCGGTGAGCAATTCCGGCAGGCTGTCGATATCGCGCATTCCCACCCGGCCCGTGCCGGGATCGCTTTCGAGCCAGACCTCGGCGTCGTAGCTCGGCAGAGCCAACGCATGCATCAGGGCGAATGTCGCGAGCTGCGTTGCCGTCGCCTCGAACGGCTTGAAGTCGGCATATTGCGGCTGCTGCTTGGGCGCCGTCTCATACTCGACGCCGAGTGACACCACGGCCCACGGCACGCCGTCACGGGTGGCGTCCGGGAATATCACGGTCAGTTCCGGCAGATAGAGCAACGGCAGCTTGGCATTCAGTCCGGGCAACAGACCAACCACCGGCGCCTCGAGCAGCCTGCGCGCGGACACGACATTGGCCAGCAGCGCGGCTTTCTCGTCATTTGGCTTGCCGACCAGGTACCAATCGAAGCGGAACGACGCCTGGAAGCTGAAGCTGATGGTGACCGAGAACAGGAACAGATTGATCTTGACGCTGACGCTGACGCTGACGCTCGCTTCGATATAGAGAAGGATCGAGCCGTCGGCACCCGCCACCGCGTGCTCGTAAGTGAGGACCAGGCCGATACTGGCCTGCAGGCGGACATTGACGCTCGCCTTGATGATGACGAAGTCGATCGAGCCATAGAGCTCGCCGATGATGCCGAACTGGCCTTGCAGCGACAACGCATCCGGCGTGCGCATGATGTCGGTGCCGCCGCTGGTGACGTAGCCTGCTGCACCCTGGACGATGCCGAAGAAGGTCACGCTGACGCCGGCCTTCAGCGGACCGGCGGTGAAATCCTTGCCGACCCCGAGACGGGCGGCGAATCCGAAGCCCTCGATCGTGGCGTAGGTGCCCTTGAAGACATCCGGGTTGGTGGCCGAGCTGAGATAGGCGATGTAGAAGCCGCCCGAGCCGGTGACCGGCACCGGGCCGGCTTGCGCCTGGACCTGGAAGCACGGGCTCCAATTGTCGCCGTCGGGGAAGCCGAGATCGACCTTCCAGTTGCCATTGGTATAGACGTCGACCGTGATGGTCGGCAGCGTCACCGATGCGGCGCCGACGTTGAAAGTGCGCAGATAGGTCGGCAGGCCCAGCGTGGTGTGAAACAGACCGATGGTGTCGGAAATCTTGGTGTAGGTGATCTCGAAGACGAAGCCTGCGCCGACGCCGCCAGTGATCTTGACCTGCAGCGCATAGAACGGCGTGACGTCGTAGAAGACGAGACCGAGCTCGATGATCTTGAGCAGCTTGAAATTGGTGACGGCGATCCACCTGCCGTCCGGGTGATAGATCGAGCCGTAATCCTTGTCCTTCAGGTTGGCCCAGAAGGTGTTCATCATGAAATCGAGGAATTCGTCGTAGCTGGTCGGCGGCGTCGCCGGATCCGGCCCGACACGCTGGCCGAGGCCGAGATAGATCAGCTCGAAAACGCTGCCCTCGTCGCCATTGCCGCCGTCTTCGCCGCTCTTCGCCAGGCCGCGTGTCGTCAAGCCGCGTGCCGGCGGCAGCACCGTCTGGCGCGCGGCGATCGCCTTGCGCGTGTCCTCTCCGTCACCTTCCGGTTCGCCGCCGCCGCCATCCTCGCCGAGCTTGTAGGCGGCGATCCAGCCGATCTGGTCGGCGCCCTCTGTCGGCGCGAAGAGACCGAAGCTGATCGTACCCTTTGGCGGAATCCGCGTGCCGAAGATCTCGACGTAGCACTCGTTCATGCCGAGCACGAGCATCTTGGGCTCGCTCGTGGTCGCGTATTCGAGATTGAACTGCTGGATCGAGATCGTAATCACACCCTGGATCTTGATCTCGAGCTTGCCGTCGACCTGCGGCAGCTGCACGCCGACCGCGACGCCGCCATTCTGGCCGCTCGACCAGCCGATCAGGACGCTGAATCTGAACGCCGAGAGCGATCCGACCAGTCCGCCCATGGAACCAAGGTCGAGATCGAAGATGAGCGCGTAATTGAACGTATCCTGCAGCGTGATGCCGTTTTCCGCCAGGCCGGCCACCGAGCCGAGCGAATAGAAGTTGAGGCTCTCGATGGTCTCATCGGCATGCTGCGAATAGAGGAACGATTTGAGCTTGAACGGGATCAGCTTGGTGAGGCTGTTGGAGCCCTCGCGTTGCTCGGTCGTGCCGAGATCGAGCCGCAAATTGCCGGGCGCGAAGGCGAGCGCGAGATTGTCTGTCGACGGCTGCTTTGGCGGCTTGGGCGGCTTGGGATCGTAGACGGTGAGGTCGAAGGCGACGTCGATGCCGAGATCGGAGAACTCGAGCTTCTCGAAGGAAAAGAGGTCGAGCACCTTGAGCTCGTTGAACTCGAGATTGCCCCAGATCCCGAAATGCGACTTGATGCTGCTGGTGGTGCCATCCGGCGGCGACTGGCCCGCGGTCTCCTGACCGAACGAGAACTGCAGCTTCGTCAGCGTGATCTGCTTGAGATATTTGTTGTTCGGATTGCCGTCCTTGTCGGTGAAATTGTAGACGAAGTCGCCCTCGGCAACGAACGAGTAGATTCCCGCGCCCGACGAGTCGTTGCCGTCGCCCGTCGCATTCGCCTGGTAGGAACCGGTGATGACGATGGTATTGCCGGCGTCGTCGCCACCGCCATCCGCGCCCGCCGTTGTCGCATCCTGTTGCTTGACGCCGGTGTCGAACAGGCTGTTGATGGTGAAGTTGATCTGGCAGGAAAAGTCGCGCAGCTCCGAATTGGTGAACAGCGCCCGCAGGAACGCGACCTCGAAGCCATAATCGATGTTCAGCCCCGGCGGCGGCGTATCGCCGGCCTTCTCATAGTCGACCAGGGCGAACATCGCGCTGCGCGCCAGTGTCGGGACGTCGGCGTCGGGACTGGTATTGTTGATGGCAATGCCGGCATGGTGGACGCGGAAGCCGGCGATGCCCGGATCCTGCATGCCGCCGAGCACCGCCTTGATCGCCGTCGGCAGCTTGTTGAGCTGCATGTTGCAGTTGACGCAGAGGATGCCGTTGAAGGCCGGATCGATCACCGTCTGATAGAAATTCCAGTAGATCGAATCGGTGTCGGGAACGTCATCGCCGTTCGGGAACACGGCCGCTTTGGCAGCCTCGATCACCTGCTGGAGATAAGCCTGCACCTGGTCCGCGCTGTAGGACGTGTTGAAAGTGTCCGGCGCCGACCACAACCGCGTATCGTCGACCAGATCCTGGATCGACTGATCGGGATAGAATTTCAGCATGAAGATGGGTGGCGTTCCGTCGGGCCCGCTGAGCCCGCCCGACGACAGATCGAAGGTCCAGTCGCCGATCTCCAGGCTGCTGTCCGCGAAGCTGAACAGCGGCACGGAGGAATCGAGCGGATCGGGCGTGCTCGGCGGGGTGCTGATGACGGTGAAGATCTGGTTCTGCTGCACCGCCTTGCGGATCGAAGGCCCCATGTCGGCGATGCGCAACGTGCCGGCGTCACTGATCGCCATCTCGAGCGCATTCCAGACCGGAGGCTGTCCCGACAGTTCGGCGATCATCCCTTGCGGCGTCATCGCCTTCTGCGGCTCGGCATCGGCCATTGTCTGGAGCCGCGCCGTCTTCGGCGGCGGTGCGGCGACGTAGGAATCGGCGCGCTTCGGATTGAGCGCGTTCGACTCCATGTCGACGTAGGTTTTGACCTCGATGTTGGGATTGGTGCTGAAAGGTATGCCGGCATACGGGGCAAGCGGCGTCGCCGGCGCCTCCTGGTCGGCGAGCCAGCTATCGACCGGGAAGTAATCCAGGATGTGGACATTCAATCCGGACTGCGGCGCGGCGCCATCCAGACGTGCCGCTTGCGTTCCGCCCTGCTTGTAGAGCGGCGCCCGCTCGGGCTGCGAGACATAAGAGCCGACCTTGCTGACGATGCGGCCATAGGACGTGGTCGCGGTGGCGTCGAGATAGACCGGCCTGGTCTGCGAATCCGCCGCCGGCGGAATGCGCCAGGCCGGCTTGCCGGAGACAAATTCCAGACTGTCAGGCTCGGAGCCGAGATTGACCGACAGGAATTCCGTGCCGGTGACGCCGCATAGCATCTGAACCGTATCCGGCCCGCCGCTGACCCCGTCGAGCGTCAGACCGAACGTCCCGGCCGGCGTCAGATAATAGAAGCTCTCGTCGGTCGCCGATTGCATCGGACGCCCGGCAAACACGAGCCTGCTCGTCGCATGATTGTCACTGCCGTTGACGGTCTTGAAGGCAAAGGATTTTCCGTTGGCGGCGACGAAATTGCAGCCGATAACCGGATCGGTGAACTGGAAGAACGTCCGCGCCGGATCGAGCGGGGCGAGCACGGTGAGCGTGACATTGAAATCGAACGGCTTGTTCGATCCGGACGCAGCACGGAACACAGGATAGCTGAGGAAGCGGACTTGCCCGCCGCCGATCGGCGGGCTGAAGTACATCATCCCCGCTTCGAACTGCGTCAGATCCTCGGTCGTGAATTGAAATGCCACCTGCGCGGAGCCAGCGAGCGGCCCCGTCATCGCAAGCGCAGCATAAGGGGCCGCCGAGGTGAACGTGACGGTCGCGCCGCCTGGCGGCGTAACAGCCATGGCGAAGACGTTCGAGAGTTGCTGCGGGTTGCCGAGCTGGAGGCTGTTCGACGGGTCATCGAAAAGCACAGTCGTGGTGGGATTGAAGATGTTGGGCGTAACCTGAAAAGTCACGCTGTTGCGAAAGACGAGCGAGAACGCCGTCGACAGCATCGGCGCCGGCGTGCCCTGGCCGGAGACCGACACCAGGATCGGCTGGATGCTCAGCGGCTCCGGAAACCAGCCGATCTGGGTGCCGAGATTATCGGCGAAGGCAGAGCGCACGCCCGCGGCGAAGGTGTCCCAGTTCCTCGTGGCCGACGGCTCAAAGAAGGCGATGTAGCCGAGCTGGTTGGGGTCAACCCAGCTTTGTGCCGTCAGCTTAAAGGTCGGATCGGTCCGGCTTGCGTCTTGGAATAGAAACGCGACTCTCGCATCTGCCGCCGGCTCAGCCAAATACAAGCCGCTCGCTTGGCGCAAAAACTCGATCATAATTCAAATTCCCGAACGGCGTTGTCGACGGTCAAACTGACCTCGGCACCCCGCCGCGTGCCCGCGGACAGCCGCAGGCAGATCGCGAAATCCGGTGCTCAGGCCTCTGCGGTAGCTCTAATTCCAACATGCTACCTTAACGTGCGCCGCTTTGAAAGAGAACAATGACGAAAGAAAGAGAACAATGACGAAGATCGCCGTCTGGCAGTCAAGACGACCTCATCCGGACCGGTGGCGTTGCATGACTTCTTGATCTCGCCGCGACTGCCGGATTTGGGCAGGGCTTCGCAGCGCAGGCCCCCAAGCCGATAGAAATGGACGCAACGGCCAGGAGCATGAGCCGGAGCGGCTCAGCCTGTTGGACTTCACCGCTGCCGGCGCGCTTCGTATCGCCATCGCCGATGCGGCATTCGATCACCGGCTCTATTACTTCCAGCTAGCGTTCGTTCTCCGGCTTCAAGCGCGCCACGCCAATGGCCGCATCGACTGGGAAATATGCCGGTCAATATCGGTGCCCGTCCGCCCAGGATCCCGAAGCGAGGCTCGACATCTGCCGTTCTGCCGGCAAGGGCGATATCCACGAATGCCTCGTCGAGATGGGCAGGCGTAAGCGAGTACAGAGCCTCCCGCCTACATCGTCGTTTTTACGAAGATTTTGGACGATGGCGAACGATCGAGACGGTTTACTGGCGGAGAGAGTGTCCTCGCCGGCGAACGTATTTACCACTACACTTCAATATCTTAACTACATCAAGGAAGGCGAGAGCGCTGCTACGAGAACTGTTCTTGGAGCCAGAATTCAGCGGATGTTGAGACGAAGTGGCGGCGCGCGGAGCTAGCCCGACTTCGCGGATTCGCGCTCGAAAATCGTGATTTTGCGATTTTTTGGAGCGCTAAGTTGTTGATGTGCAACGGGTGGGGTGTTCGTTTTGGGCCGAAAACGGCTGTAGTGAAGACCTACCCGATTCCCAAGGCCATGACGCTGCGCGTAGGATTCGCGGCGTCATGTTCCTGCGCCGCACCGAGCGAAAGAAGAACGGCAAGACGCACACCTATTGGAACATCGTCGAGAACAAGCGTCTCG
>JBARNF010000224.1:0-2325 GCA_049802835.1 Bradyrhizobium sp. | reverse complement strand
GCTGCGAGGGGCGTACGCGTCGTCACGGACGTTGGGGTGGGATGCGATGGCCGCGACCGGATGCGCCTGACGTGCGCTGATCCGGCGCGGACATGAAGTGGCAGCGTCCTGACACCCCGATGCTGGTGTTACGTTCGCGACGGCGCTCACGCGCCGCGTGGATCATGGTGGCCAGAAAGCCCGGCGCACCAGGGAGACTGCCTATAAGTGTGAAGACCGTCGCGCAGGGAAGGCCGGGTCGTCCGGCTGACCTGTGGTTCCTGCCCCGTGCATTTCTTTCGCACGGGGGCCACGGGCCTCAGTCGAGGTCCGGTCTTCCCTGCGCCCTCCACGCAAAGGAGGGACGAATTCCGCAAAGCTCGGGCGCCGATCGCGCCGCGAGAGCGCGATGGCGTGCTTCACGGGACGCGGCTTTCCGCGACGGGTGGCGGAGTTGGGGGCGGGTTCCGTCAACTCGCCAGAAGCTGCTTATCCCGACCCGCCCCGTAACGCCGCCGTAACCGAAGGCGACCATTCTTCGGGGCCGGCAACAACCGGTTTCGCATGCGGGCCAAAACCATTATGGTGCCGGACCATGTTGCCGCCAGGCAGTTTCGATTTCGAATTCAATCAACGAGTTAGGGCCTGACGGCGCAGGTTTGGAGAGCGGTTTGACGCGCTATGTTTCGACCCGCGGGGAGGCCCCCGCGCTCACCTTCTGCGATGTGATGCTGACCGGGCTTGCCCGCGACGGCGGCCTGTACGTGCCCGAGACCTGGCCGCTTCTCTCGGCCGAGACCATCGCCTCCTTCTTCGGCCGGCCGTATTGGGAAGTCGCCGTCGAGGTCATCAAGCCGTTCGTGGCCGGCGAGATCTCCGACGCCGAGCTCGGCCGCATGGCCAACGAGGCCTATGCCACCTTCCGCCATCCGGCGGTGGTGCCGCTCGACCAGATCGCGCCGCATCAGTTCGTGCTGGAGCTGTTCCATGGGCCGACCTTGGCCTTCAAGGACGTGGCCATGCAGCTGATCTCGCGGCTGATGGACCATGTGCTGGCCAGCCGCGGCGAGCGCACCACGATCGTGGTCGCGACCTCGGGCGACACCGGCGGCGCCGCGGTCGACGCCTTCGCCGGCCGCGACAATGCCGATCTCATCGTGCTGTTCCCGCACGGGCGCATCTCCGAGGTGCAGCGGCGGATGATGACGACGTCGGGAGCGGCCAACGTCCATGCGCTCGCGATCGAAGGCCATTTCGACGACTGCCAGGCGCTCGTGAAGGGCTTGTTCAACCATCACGCCTTCCGCGACTCCGTGGCGCTGTCCGGCGTCAACTCGATCAACTGGGCGCGCGTCGTGGCCCAGGTGGTCTATTACTTCACGTCGGCGGTCGCGGTCGGCGCGCCCGCGCGCGCCGTCGACTTCACCGTGCCGACCGGCAATTTTGGCGACATCTTCGCCGGCTACGTCGCCAAGCGCATGGGCCTTCCGGTGCGTACGCTCCGCGTTGCCACCAACGTCAACGACATCCTGGCCCGCACGCTCAACACCGGCATCTACGAGGTGCGCGAGGTGCATGCGACGGCGTCGCCCTCGATGGACATCCAGGTGTCGTCGAATTTCGAGCGGCTGCTGTTCGAGGCCGGCGGCCGCGACGCCGCCGTGGTGCGGCGGCTGATGGAGAGCCTGAAGCAGTCGGGCCGGTTCGTGCTGCCCGATGCGATGCTCTCAGCCATCCGCGCCGATTTCGATGCCGGCCGCGCCGACGAGACCGAGACCGCGGCGGCGATCCGCGCCGCCTTCCGCGAGGCCGGCGATCTGGTCGACCCGCATACGGCGGTCGCGCTCGCGGTCGCAGATCGCGACGGCACCGACACCTCGGTGCCGAACATCGTCTTGTCGACCGCGCATCCGGCCAAATTCCCCGATGCGGTCGAGGCCGCCTGCGGGGTGCGGCCGCAGCTGCCGGTGTGGCTCGAAGGGCTGATGAGCAAGCGCGAGGACGTCAGGATCATGCGGAACGACCAGGCCGAGGTGGAGACGTTCATCCGCTCGGTCAGCCGGGCCGCCAAGCAGGGAATTGCATGATGGGTGTGGAAGTCACCAAGCTGCCGACGGGGCTGACGGTCGTCACCGACACGATGCCGCATCTGGAGACCGCGGCGCTCGGGGTGTGGGCCGGGGTCGGCGGCCGCGACGAGAAGCCGGACGAGCACGGCATTTCGCATCTCTTGGAACATATGGCGTTCAAGGGCACGACGACGCGCAGCGCGCGGGAGATCGTCGAGGCGGTCGAGGCGGTCGGCGGCGATCTCAACGCCGGCACCTCCACCGAGACGACGGCCTA
>JBARNF010000223.1:0-23017 GCA_049802835.1 Bradyrhizobium sp. | reverse complement strand
GGCTGACGGGCGACATGGTTAACCTGCCGACAGCGCAGCCGCTAGCCGCGCTTGATTTTCGCTGCCCAAAGCACGATATCCCGACCGACATCCTGTAACCCGTTCAGCCGAACTTGCGAGAAGTCTGTCCATGACCGATCCCGACCTGCAGAAGAACGATCCGGACAACCCGGCGCAGGCCAGCGAACCCGTCGTCTCCAAACCGTACATCATGCCTGACGACCCCGAGACCGGCTCAGCCGAGGCTCTGGCCAAGGAAGCGGCCGAAGCGCGCGACAAGATGCTGCGCACGCTGGCGGAGATGGAGAATCTGCGCAAGCGCACGGCCCGTGAGGTGGCGGATGCGCGGCTGTACGCCATCACCGGCTTCGCACGCGACGTGCTCGACATTGCCGACAATCTGCAGCGCGCGCTCGACGCGGTGCCGGCCGAGACGCGTGACAATGCCGATGCCGGTCTCAAGGCATTGATCGAGGGCGTCGAGCTCACCGAACGCTCGCTGCTCAACACGCTCGAGAAGAACGGCGTCAAGAAGTTCGATCCCGCGGGGCAGAAGTTCGACCCCAATTTCCAGCAGGCGATGTACGAGGTCCCCGATGCGTCCGTTCCGTCCGGCACCGTCGTGCAGGTCGTGCAGGCGGGCTTCATGATTGGAGAACGGATCCTGCGCCCGGCCTTGGTCGGCGTTTCCAAGGGTGGCGCCAAGTCGGCACCCGCTGCCAGCACCGACCAGTCGAACAGCGTCGCCTGACCATCACTGAAGCTGCGATAGTCAACACCTTCATTCAATGACGAGAGGCGCCGATTCGGTTTCCGATGCGGCGCCTCGATGCTGTTTGACCTGATGCATCGGCGCCGCCCTAGCTCGGACCGTTGTCGCCCGGCTTGACCCGGCGATCCGTCCCGTTGCGAAAGGCTCGTCGGGGGTGATGGACCCCCGGTCAAGCGGGGGGTGACGAGCCGCTGCCGCGCCTCCGGCCCCGCAGTCGCAACAAATCACGCCTTAACCAACCTCCGCTAGCGTGGGACGATTCCTTGAAGGACGATCCCATGAACTCGGAGACTGAAGCCGTAGTCCGCCAGACGCTGGCGCCGACTGGTCGCGAGCGGCTGGTGTGGACACCGTGGCTCCTGGTCGGCGCCGTATTCCTTGTCGCCATCCTGGTGCGACAGATCGTTCCGTTGAATACGGACGTGAGTTGGCTGCTGGTTGTCGGTGAACGCATGCTGGAGGGCCAGCGGCTCTATCGAGATATCATTGAGATCAATCCGCCGATGGCGGCCTTTGCCTATCTGCCCGGTGTTGCGTTGGGGCAGGCCCTCCATGTCGATCCGAGACATGTCGTCGATGCGCAGCTTCTGTTGCTTGCGGGGGGCTCACTGTTGGCGACGGCACGCATCATCCGGCTGTTGCCGATGTCGGCCGAGGTGAACTGGGGGCCGTTTGCGATCTGGGCCGCAGCCGTCGTGACGATCCTGCCGATGCACGTCTTCGGCCAGCGCGAGCATATCGCGACGCTCACCTTCCTGCCGGCGCTCGCCGTGTATGCGTTGCGCGGCAATCGCGAGGCGGTACCAGCATGGGCTGTCATCATTGCCGGCGTCGGCGTCGGAATCACGCTTGCGTTCAAGCCGTTCTTTGCGTTTCCGGCGGCCCTCTGCATCCTGGCGAGCGTCGTTCGTTCACGCGCCTGGCGTCTGGCTTTTGCGCCGGAAAACATCATTGCCGGCGGCATTGTGGCTGTGGTGAGCCTGGGGACGTATCTCCTCTATCCCGAATATTTCACCGTGACCTATCCGCTGGTGCGCGACACCTATTTGTCATGGTCGATGTCGTTGCCGGTCATTTTCCTGAATGCGGCGACGCTTCTCCTGGTCATAGCGCTCGCATCGGTCGCGCTGACATGGCGCAGCGGCAGGCGTGACGGGTTGCTATTGGTCACGGTCGTTGCGTCGATCGGATTCGCGATCGCGTTCTTCCTGCAGCGCCGCGGCTGGCCGTATCATTCCTATCCGATGGTCGCCGTCGCCATGCTCGCCATGGGCTACGCGGCGATGACAGGGCGCGGTGCGGGCGCCTCGCCTCGCGGATCCCGCGCCTCGACCGTCCTGCTGTTGACCGCGACTTTCGCGCTTGGGCTGCAGTGGTTCAATATCCAGATCCACGTCGGTCCGCTGCGCGAGGCACTCGCCGGGCTCAAGCCGCATCCGCGGTTGTTGGTCCTGAGCAGCGAGGCGGCGATCGGACATCCGCTGGTGCGCGATATCGGCGGGGTCTGGGTTTCACGCCAGGAGAATTTGTGGATTCGCGCATTCGTGCGGCTCACGCGCGAAAGAACGTCGGTCGATGCACCGACCAATGCGAGGCTGAACGAGCATCTGGCGCTGGAGCGCAGCTGGCTGATCGAGGATTTCAGGAAACTGCCGCCCGACGTCGTGCTGGTCGACAATCTGCGCGGCGGATGGGGCGATTGGGCCCGCGCCGATGCCGAACTGTTGCAGCTCCTCAGACCCTATCGTGTGGTGGGCTCGGTCGAAGGGGTCGACATCCTGGAGCGGACGGAATGATTATTTCTGCGACACCCCGATCGCAAACGTATAGGGCACGCGAGAGTAGTTGTCGCGAATGACAAGGTTCACGCGTGCGAAGGCGCTGCGAAGCAGCTGATCATAGCCATTGCGGTCGCGGATGAAACTGCCGCGATCGTTGTCGAGGAGCCATTTCGCGATCCGTGATTGTCCATCGCAATAGCAACCGTCGAGGGTGAACAGAACGCCATCATCTGCGAGGACGTCGCGGATATCGGCGAGGGTGGTTTTCAGTTCGTCATCGGCAATGTGGTGCAGCACGCCGTTCATCATGACGACATCGGCGCCAACCAACTCCCGAGCCGCGGCCGCGTCGAAGTGGCGGCAATGAAATGCCCCGAGATGACCGAACGATCGCCTGGCATGCGCGATATAGGCCTCATCGACGTCGAAGCCCGTGTAGTCGATGCCTTCCGGCAGATGGCGCAGGATATAGCCGGGTCCGCATCCGATATCGATGATCCGCATTCCCGGGCGCAGCGTCAGATAGTCCCTGATCGCCTTGATCCGTGCGCCGAAGAAGCCGCCGGCGTTCTGGTACGCCTGATACAGCGCCGGGTGTTTCAGCATCGCCTTCATGAGGACGTCTCCTCGTAAAACGAGCGGCGCATCTCGGGTCCCGATCGCGCCAGCAACGTCTTGAGCGGCGTCTCCTCGGTGTCGTCTTGCGAATCCGACGACAAGCGCGGCACGCGGCCGCGCCGGTGAATCTGCGAGATCAGAAACAGCGGCCTGTTCTTCGACTGGATATAGATCCGGCCGACATATTCGCCGATCAGGCCGAGCACCAGAAGCTGAACCGAGGAGATCATCACGACCAGCAGCGTCAAGCTGGTCCATCCCGGCACCGTGCCGGAGAAAATCCAGCTGATGACGGCGGCAAAGCCGACGAAGGTGAGCCCGGTCGTCAGCAGCGCACCGACGTAGGTCGCGATGCGCAGGGGGACCATCGAAAAGCTGATCAGCGCGTCGGCGGCGAAGCTGATCATTTTCAACAGCGGGTACTTGGTGCTGCCGGCGAACCGCGGATTGCGGTCATATTGGTAGGCGACCTGCTTGTAGCCGAGCCAGGCCACCATCCCGCGGATGAAGCGATCGTGCTCCGGCATCTGGACCAGCTGGTCCGAGATGCGACGGCTCATCAACCGGAAATCTCCGGTATCGACGGGGATATGGACTCGCGTGATCCTGGCGAGCAGACGGTAGAAGGCTTCGGCCGACCACTTCTTGAAGTGGGTCTCACCAGAGCGGCTGCGGCGCTGACCATAGACGACGTCGGCGCTTTCCCGTACCATCATCTCATACATCGACGTCAGCAGCTCCGGGGGATCCTGCAGATCGGCGTCGATCACCAGAACCAGATCGCCGCGCACGACGGACAGCCCGGCGGTGAGGGCCAGTTGATGGCCGTGGTTTCGCGCCAGCCGGACGGCGACGACGTTGCGGTCCTCGGCGAGCAGCTCGTTGATGACCTTCCAGGTGTTGTCGGTCGAGCCGTCATCGACCAGAATCAGCTCGAACTTCTGGCCGCACAGTGCGCCTGCGGCGGCCGTCATCTGGCGATGAAATTCGCGCAGGCCCTCTTCCTCGTTGCAGCAGGGCACAACGATCGAGACGAACATCTTGCCGGGGCGCGGCGTCTCGTCCTGCTCTGTCAAAATCGGAGGCCTCGCGACCGCGACGGGGTTTCGGCTGGGCGTCGATAGTCGGTCACGGCCAGTTAATTGTTCATCAATTTTCCTCGCTGGCCGCCGCAGATTCGAGGGACGCGCGCGCCTCGATGCGGCTGGGATGCAGATCTCCGGTTAAGCATTGCCGGCTATGGAGAGCGTGACGGTCATCGGCTGGCGCTGGCCTGCCTTGCCCGGGCGTCGTTTCACAACCGGGACCGCGGACGATGGACAAGGCTGAATTCGACCGCTTCGCCGACGCCTATGAGGATCAGCACCGCGCGAACATCGCGGTGACCGGAGAAGGTCCGGAGTATTTCGCGGCATACAAGATCAAGCGGCTCAGGCAGATCGTCGATCGCAACCAGATCGACGTGTCGCAGATCTGCGATTTCGGCTCAGGGATCGGCAATTCAATTCCCTTCTTCCGGCGGTACTTTCCCGACGCGGCACTGACCTCGTCCGACGTCTCGGAACGCAGTCTCGCTCTGGGGCGGCAGCGTCATCCCGGCGGCGGCGAGAGCCTGCTGATCGAGAACGACCGCATACCCTGCGAATCCGACCGGTTCGACGTGGTGTTCTCCGCCTGCGTGTTCCACCACATCGCGCATGACGAGCACGTCGCGTGGCTGCGTGAGCTGCACCGGATCACGCGCCGGGGCGGCCTGATCGCCGTATTCGAGCACAATCCGCTGAACCCGCTGACGGTTCACGCCGTCAACACCTGCCCGTTCGATGAGAATGCGGAACTGGTCTTTCCGCGCGCTCTGGCGAAGCGGCTGCAAGCCTCAGGCTGGCGCTCGCCGCAAATCCAGTACAGCCTGTTTTTTCCGCGCGCGCTCGCCTGGCTGCGGCCTTTCGAAGCGATGCTCGGCTGGCTGCCGCTCGGGGCGCAATACGTCGCGTTGGCACGCAAGGCCTAGCATCCCACCTCTGATCCAGGGGCCGACCCCGATGCCTATACTGCGATGTCTTCGGAGTTGATCCGCTTCACGCCGGCGGCGGTCATGTCGGTCCAGGCTTTCGCAAGCGAGCCCTGCGTATCGATGCCGCGGCAAGCGTCCTCGATCACATAGGTCTCGAATCCGGCCTTGCGCGCGTCGAGCGCCGTCCAGGCCACGCAGAAATCGGTCGCCAATCCGGCAACGAAGACGCGGTTGATCCCACGCGCCTTCAGATAGGCGGCAAGGCCGGTGCTGGTCTTGGCGTCGGCCTCGGTGAAGGCCGAGTAGCTGTCGACGTCGTTGTGGAAACCCTTGCGGAGAATCAGCTCGGCTTGCGGAATTGCGAGTTCCTTCGAGAGCGCCGCGCTGTCGGTCCCCTGCACGCAATGATCCGGCCACAGCACCTGCTTGCCATAGCCGAGATCAATCATTTCGAACGGCTTCCTGCCGGGATGGGTCGAGGCGAACGAAACATGTGCCGGCGTGTGCCAGTCCTGCGTCAGCACCACGTTGCTGAAGGCCTTCGCGATCTTGTTGATGACCGGCACGACCTGCTCGCCGTCTTTCACGGCGAGACTGCCGCCGGGCAGGAAGCAGTTCTGGACGTCGATCACGAGCAGCGCCGAAGCGTCGTCAGGCTTGATCGACGCGGCGGCGCGGGCGCGATTGGCCATCGTCGCTGCAAACGCCGAACTGGCAAGCGTCCGAAGGATCTGCCGTCGGTTCATTTCATTGCTCCCGATTGAACGGCCGCGGCCGCCCGCCGAGCGGGCCAACGCCATTATGTCTGCGTCCCCTCTGCGATCGCCTGGTGCCCGGGACAGGTCCAGAATAAACCAAAGATTGTTGCGATAGAAAGAAACAATCGATCAATGGTGCCGGAGTACGGTCTGCTGACAACCGGAATCGCACTCGTGACGCTCGTCAAGGAAGCTCCAGCGAACTGATACGAGCGTCAGTGTCGGGACACTATCCGTTCGGCTGGATGCCGTCCCGGACCGCCCGAAAACGTGGGAAGGCCGCCGGCCACTGGTCGCGCGGCGCGCTGCCGATGATCCGCAGCGTGTTCGGCCCGCCGAAGCGCAGCCATTGCACCACCGTGACCGGCGTATTGTCCTTGCCGCTCGTAGCCTCGATGCGGGTCTCATAGGCTGGCAGGCCGTCAATGCGAATCGGCTCGGACATCGTGATGCGGGCTTCCCGGACCCCGGGAATGGTGGTGGCCGCCTGCTGTGCGACCCGGCCGCGGTCGCCCGCCTCCGGCGACACGCCGGCGACGAGCCCGATCACCACGAAGGGCGCGGCCTCGAATCCCTTGTCCTCGTCGCCGTCCGCAAGAATAAGCGCGCCCGGTCCCAACGTGCGGATGGTCTTGAAGCCGGAGAGGTCGGTGACCTTGAACGGCATCATCGACAGCTGCTCGTCGACGGGGACGTCCTTGCGGACCACGGCGGAGGCGAACATTTGGCGCACGGCGTCGTCGGTGTAGATTCGGCTCGCGGTTTCGGGAATCTGCACGGCGACGTAGCCGGAGAAGCCGGAGCCCGGCAGGATCATCGAATAGCGCCGCACGGCCGTGGCGCCGTCCCGGCCATTCTCCACCGTGTAATACGCTGTACCTGCGGTGGTCTCGATGCTTTCCGGCTTGATGCCGCCGGTGCCGGCGGGATTAGCCGTAAATGCATTCTTTACTTCGCCATAGGCGGCGGCCGGCAATTCGGTCAGCAGCACCTTGACGCTCTGATCCTCGGTTTCGAAGCCGGAAAAATTCTTGGCCTTGGCGAGCCCGACCAGGGGGGCAAGCCCGATCCGGACGCCAGGAGGGAAGATGGCATCCGCTGCCAGCGCCGGTCGCAGCAGGGAGATCGACACGATGGCCGCGGCGAGAAGTCGGGAGAACATCATGAAGAAGCTGCCTCGTTTATTGACCCAGTTCGACGGCCGTCATCGTCCCGCCATGGCCGTCTCGGATGAGACGCCTTTTAGCGGGTTTGGCGCGCCGGCAACAGGTCGATAGGTGCGACCTGAAGTTCCGCCCCAGGGGACTGCCAGACATGCTTCAAGCGACCGGTTATGGCTTCGCTAAGCATGATCGGCATTGCGGCACCGCGCCCGAATGAGGGCGATTTTGCGGCCCACCAAGCGCCGGTGCGACGTCCGCATGCGGCCCCCGGGGCCGTCGTCCGCCGGTTCGGCGAGCCGCGGTCTGCATGCGGTCTGCACCTCTCACCGCGGCTTTCGCGGGCGTCGAAGAATCCGCTGCTTTCCGCGTGCGGGGATCTCGTCCGGTCCTTGCGGGTCAGTCCCCCCCTCCTATATGACGCTCATCGTCGCAATATCGCGAGCATTTGATCTGAGGGGGTTTTGGATGGGGCGCCGTCAGGGCCCCTCCCAACCTGCCGCAAAAGAAGGATATGAGATCATGGGAAAGGTCATCGGGATCGATCTCGGCACCACGAATTCGTGCGTGGCCGTCATGGACGGCAAATCGTCGAAGGTCATCGAGAACGCCGAGGGCATGCGCACCACCCCGTCGATCGTCGCTTTCAGTGACGATGGCGAACGTCTGGTCGGCCAGCCTGCCAAGCGTC
Organism: Bradyrhizobium sp.; assembly: GCA_049802835.1. Classification (GTDB taxonomy): domain Bacteria; phylum Pseudomonadota; class Alphaproteobacteria; order Rhizobiales; family Xanthobacteraceae; genus Bradyrhizobium. Next base: position 15,223 of record JBARNF010000223.1, on the reverse strand, counting down.
AGGCGGTGACCAACCCCGAGCGGACCTTCTTTGCGGTCAAGCGCCTCATCGGCCGCCGCTACGACGATCCGATGGTCGAGAAGGACAAGGGTCTCGTTCCCTACAAGATCGTCAAGGGCGGCAACGGCGATGCCTGGGTCGAGGCCGACGGCAAGTCCTATTCGCCCTCGCAGGTCTCCGCCTTCATCCTGCAGAAGATGAAGGAGACCGCGGAAGCCCATCTTGGCCAGAAGGTCGATCAGGCCGTCATCACCGTCCCTGCTTATTTCAACGACGCCCAGCGTCAGGCCACCAAGGACGCCGGCAAGATCGCCGGTCTTGAGGTGCTGCGCATCATCAACGAGCCGACCGCGGCTGCGCTCGCTTATGGCCTCGACAAGACCAAGGCCGGCACCATCGCGGTGTACGACCTCGGCGGCGGCACCTTCGACGTCTCGATCCTGGAGATCGGCGACGGCGTGTTCGAGGTGAAGTCGACCAATGGCGACACCTTCCTCGGCGGTGAAGACTTCGACATGCGTCTGGTGAGCTACCTCGCCGACGAATTCCAGAAGGAGCAGGGCATCAACCTGCGCAACGACAAGCTCGCTTTGCAGCGCCTCAAGGAGGCCGCCGAAAAGGCCAAGATCGAGCTGTCGTCGACCACGCAGACCGAGATCAACCTGCCCTTCATCACGGCCGACCAGTCCGGCCCGAAGCATCTGACGATGAAGCTGACCCGCGCCAAGTTCGAGGCGCTGGTGTCCGACCTCGTCGAGAAGACCATCGAGCCGTGCCGCAAGGCGCTGAAGGATGCAGGCCTGACCGCCGGTGAGATCGGCGAAGTGGTGCTGGTCGGCGGCATGACCCGCATGCCGAAGATCCAGGAGATGGTGAAGCAGTTCTTCGGCAAGGAGCCGCACAAGGGCGTCAACCCCGACGAGGTGGTTGCGATCGGTGCAGCGATCCAGGCCGGCGTGCTGCAGGGCGACGTCAAGGACGTACTGCTGCTCGACGTGACCCCGCTGTCGCTGGGCATCGAGACGCTGGGCGGCGTGTTCACCCGCATCATCGACCGTAACACGACGATCCCGACCAAGAAGAGCCAGGTGTTCTCGACCGCCGAGGACAACCAGAACGCGGTCACCATCCGGGTCTTCCAGGGTGAGCGCGAGATGGCGGCCGACAACAAGATGCTCGGCCAGTTCGACCTGATGGGCATTCCGCCCTCGCCGCGCGGCATGCCGCAGATCGAGGTGACGTTCGACATCGACGCCAACGGCATCGTCAACGTGTCGGCCAAGGACAAGGCCACCGGCAAGGAGCAGCAGATCCGCATCCAGGCTTCGGGCGGCCTGTCGGAAGCCGACATCAACAAGATGGTCAAGGACGCCGAAGCCAACGCTGCCGCGGACAAGAAACGCCGCGAGGCCGTCGACGCCAAGAACCATGGCGATGCGCTGATCCACTCGACCGAGAAGGCGCTGGCCGAGCATGGCTCCAAGGTGGGCGAACCCGAGCGCCGGGCCATCGAGGATGCCTTGAGCGACCTCAAGGAGGCGCTGAAGGGCGACGATGCCGAGGCCATCAAGACCAAGACCAATACGCTGGCGCAGGCCTCGATGAAGCTCGGCGAAGCCATGTACAAGCAGCAGGCCGAGAGCGACGCGGCCCGCGATGCCGCCAAGGATGACGTGGTCGATGCGGAGTTTACCGAGGTCGACGACGACAAGAAGAAATCTGCTTAACTAAATACGGCAGAGGCGATGGCCATGACCCCCATGCCAAAGAGCGCACACCGCGACTCGTTGGATGGGGGTCATTTTCATTGACCCGGAGCGGGCGCGATTTTGCGCGCGGCGTTCCGGTCGGGCGAAGTTCGGGCGGGTTTGATTGATGTCCACGAAGCGCTGCTACTATGAAACTCTGGAAGTCGAACGCGACGCCGATGAGATCAGGCTGAAGGCCGCCTTCCGCAAGCTGGCGATGAAGTGGCATCCGGACAAGAATCCGGGCGATGCCTCCAGCGAGGTGAAGTTCAAGGAGATCAACGAGGCCTATGAGGTGCTGCGCGACGCCGACAAGCGCGCCGCCTATGACCGTTATGGCCACGCCGCTTTCGAGCAGGGCGGCATGGGCGGCCAGCACGGTTTCGGCGCCGGCTTCGCGTCCTCCTTCTCCGACATTTTCGAGGACCTGTTCGGCATGGCCGCGCAGCGGCGTGGAACAGGGCGCGAGCGCGGTGCGGACCTGCGCTACAATATGGAAATCACGCTCGAAGAGGCGTTCCTGGGCAAGACCGCCCAAATCGAGATTCCGGTTTCGGTGACCTGTGAATCCTGTTCCGGCGCGGGCGCCAAGGCCGGCACCAAGCCGAAGACCTGTGGCACATGCGGTGGCGCCGGCCGGGTCCGGCAGGCTCAGGGCTTCTTTACGTTGGAGCGGACCTGCCCCGGCTGCCACGGGCGTGGCCAGATGATCGAGGACCCCTGCCCCTCATGTTCCGGGTCGGGCCGCGTCACACGTGACCGCACGCTGTCGGTCAACATCCCGCCGGGCGTCGAGGATGGCACCCGCATCCGCCTCGCCGGCGAGGGTGAGGCAGGCCTGCGCGGCGGACCGCCGGGCGACCTCTACATCTTCCTTTCGCTGGCGCAGCATGAGTTCTTCCAGCGCGATGGCGCTGACCTGCATTGCCGTGTGCCAATCTCGATGGTCACAGCGGCGCTGGGCGGCGAATTCGAGGTGCCGACGATCGACAAGGGCAAGACCAAGGTCAAGATTCCTGCCGGCACGCAGTCGGCGCGCCGGTTCCGGATCGCTGCGAAGGGCATGCCCGTGCTGCGCTCGCGACAGACCGGAGACATGTACGTTCAGGTCGTGGTCGAGACGCCGCAGAATCTGACCAAGAAGCAGCAGGAACTGCTTGCCGAGTTCGAGAAGCTGTCGTCCGGGGTCACGCAGCCGGAAGCCGCCGGCTTCTTCACCAAGGTCAAGGACTTCTTCGGCAAGGCGGCCAGCTGAGCCGCCGTGTCGGCGGATGCGCTGATGCCAGTCAGCATGTTACCGGAGGTTGTACGTGCGCCGCCGACGTTTGTTGGCCCGCACATGCAAAAAGTTATCGAATGCAGCAGTAAGACCACGGAGCCGCCAGTCTTAATCCTGCGTTACGGTTCGGCTTGACCACCTCGCCTGCGACCTATACGTCTTTGTGACTCTTTTCTGACATCGCCGTGAAAACGGTCCCGTCTGGTACCGAGATGCCCTTTCCAACGTCCGTGCGTGCGTCGAAAAAGCCTCTTCGTCTGGATGACGAGGTGCGCTTTCTCCGCTCATGGATCGAAAAGCCGCTGCATATGGGCGCCGTCATGCCGTCGGGTCGGCTGCTGGCCCGCACCATGGCGCAATATGTCGATCCGCACGGGACCGGGCCGGTCGTCGAGCTCGGGCCCGGCACCGGCGCGATCACCAATGCGCTGGTCGAGCATGGGGTCGATCAGAAGCGGCTGGTTCTGGTCGAGTACAATCCAGGCTTCTGCGCCCTGCTCCGCGATCGCTATCCTCACGCCAAGGTCGTCCAGGGTGACGCCTACCGGCTCCGCGACACGCTCTGGAACGTCCTGAGCGCGCCGGCCTCGGCCGTCGTCTCCGGCCTGCCGCTCGTGACCAAGCCGATGCTGACGCGCATGAAGCTGGTACGCGACGCCTTCGCCGCGATGTCGCCCAATGCGCCCTTCGTGCAGTTCACCTATTCGGTCGTGCCGCCGATTCCGAAATCGCTGCCGGGCGTCACCACCGAAGCCTCCGAGCGGATCTGGATGAACCTTCCGCCGGCACGCGTCTGGGTGTATCGCAAGCGCTGACCGGCTGCCGCGGCTAGGCGTGGCGGGTTGCTTTCCGACCTCACGATGTCCGCGCTGAAAATTCTTGTCATTCCCGGCTCGACGCGGGCCGGCTCGCACAACGCCAGGCTCGCCGCGGCCGCGGCCTATCAGTTCGTGCAGGCCGGCGCGGACGTCACGCGCGTCTCGCTCGCCGACTTTCCGCTCCCGATCTATGATGGCGACCTCGAGGCCGTGTCCGGCGTGCCGCGACAGGCCGTCAATCTGAAGCGCATGATCGGCGCGCATGATGGCGTGCTGCTGGTGACGCCCGAATACAACGCCTCCGTGCCGCCGCTGCTCAGCAACGCGATTCATTGGGTCTCGCGCGTGCAGGAGCCGGCGGAAGGACGCGGCGCGGTGTTCCGCACCCGGCCGTTCGCGATCGCCGCGGCCTCCGGGAACCGCTTCGGCGGCATCCGTGCGCTTGCGGCCTTGCGGCTGATGCTGACGGCCTGTAACGCGACCGTCATCCCCAACCAGCTTGCGCTTGCCTTTGCCGACAAGGCCTACAACGACATGGACCGGCTCAGGCTGCCCGCCGACATCGACGCGCTCGATGCGCTGGTGCGGCAGCTGATCGATGCCGCGCAACAGACGATGTGAGGTGACATGCCGACCGAGATTGCTCCGCGCGACCGCCTGATCGTGGCGCTCGACCTGCCCAGCGTGGCTGACGCCGAGGCCATGATCATCAGGCTCGGCGATGCCGTGACGTTCTACAAGATCGGCATGGAGCTGACCTATGCCGGCGGGCTCGGCCTGGCCGAGCGCCTCGCCGCCGAGGGCAAGCACGTCTTCATGGATCTGAAGCTGCATGACATCCCGACCACGGTCGAACGTGCCACCCGTCAGATCGCCCGGCTCGGTGCGCGCTTTCTCACCGTCCATGGGTTTTCGCAGAGCATGAGGGCTGCGCTCGCCGGCGCCGCCGGCTCCGATCTCGAGCTGCTGGCGGTCACGGTGATGACGTCCTATGACGATGCCGATCTCGCTGAGGCCGGCTATGCCATGAGCGTGAAGGAGCTCGTTGCCACGCGCGCCGTTCAGGCCAAGGAGATCGGCATTCACGGCCTGATCCTGTCGCCCGAGGAGACCGGGATGGTTCGTCCTCTGGTCGGCCCCGAGATGCAGCTGGTTACGCCGGGGATCCGCCCGGCAGGCAGCGACGTTGGTGACCAGAAGCGGATCATGACGCCGACCCTGGCGATCGCTGGTGGAGCCGACCGTCTCGTGGTCGGCAGGCCCGTCACCGGGGCGTCCGATCCTGCGGCCGCAGCCGAAAGCATCGTGGCCGACATCACCAGCGCCGTCGCGCTGGTCGGCAAGACCAATCGGACGTAAGCAAGCACCAAGGCAGCAGAGGGGAAACGGCGATGGCCAAGGCCTATTGGATCGCGCGCATCGATGTGCACAACATGGATGGCTACAAGGAGTACGTGGCGCAGAACGGCGCCGTGTTCCATCAGTACGGCGCCCGGTTCCTGGTCCGCGGCGGCCAGTACGAAACCAAGGAAGGCACCTCGCGCTCGCGCAACGTCGTGATCGAGTTCAAGGACTACGAGACCGCGCTGGCGTGTTACAATTCTCCCGAATATCAGCGTCTGGTCGCGATGCGCGCGCCGCATTCGGAAGGCGACCTGGTGATCATCGAGGGCTACGACGGCCCGCAGCCCTGATCGGCGTCCGGCCTCGGTTGCCGGCGCGGCCGGCCCCGGCTATAGCCCTGAACCGGTGGAGGAACTGACATGCCCGACATGCGCTTGATCGTTGCTGGAGCCGGCGGCCGCATGGGCCGGGCCCTGGTGCGGGCGATCGCCGACACCGATGGCGCGGCGCTGGTGGGCGCCCTGGAGGCCCCCGGCTCGGAGCTGATCGGCAAGGATTCCGGGATGCTCGCCGGGCTGCCGGCCAACGGCATCAAGCTGTCGGGCGATCTCTGGGCGATGTCCGGAGAGGCCGACGGCATCCTCGACTTCACGGTGCCGGCCGCGACCATCGCCAATGTTGCGATCGCCGCCGAGCGCGGCCTCGTCCACGTCATCGGCACCACCGGACTGTGCGCGTCCGACGACGCCGTGATCAAGAGCGTCACCAAGCGCGCCACCGTCGTGCAGTCCGGCAACATGAGCCTCGGGGTCAACCTGCTGTCGGCGCTGGTCAAGCAGGTGGCGAAGTCGCTCGACACCGGCTTCGACATCGAGATTCTCGAAATGCATCACAAGCACAAGGTCGACGCGCCCTCCGGCACGGCGCTGATGCTGGGCCGTGCCGCCGCGGAGGGCCGCGGCATCGAGCTCGAGGAGCATTCGGCGCGCGGCCGCGACGGCGTCACCGGTGCCAGGCGCAGCGGCGACATCGGCTTCGCCTCGCTGCGGGGCGGCACCGCCGCCGGCGATCACAGCGTCATCTTTGCCGGCCCCTCGGAGCGGCTGGTGCTGTCGCATCAGGCCGAGGACCGCATGATCTTCGCCCATGGCGCGCTCAAGGCGGCGCTGTGGGCCCATGGCAAACCGCCGGGCTACTACACGATGGACGACGTGCTCGGCCTCAAGGACCTCTTCTAACTCAACGCATGTGGATCTGATGGCAATGAGCGAACGTCTCCTGGTGCTGGTGCGCCACGGTCAGAGCGAGTGGAACCTGAAGAACCTGTTCACGGGCTGGAAGGATCCGGACCTGACCGAGCAGGGCGTCACCGAGGCCAAGGAGGCCGGCCGCAAGCTGAAGGCGCAGGGGCTCGTCTTCGACGTTGCCTTCACCTCGGTGCTGACCCGCGCGCAGCACACGCTCGATCTGATCCTGACCGAGCTCGGCCAGACCGGGCTGCCGACGCAGAAAAATCTCGCGCTCAACGAGCGCGACTACGGCGATCTCTCCGGCCTCAACAAGGACGACGCCCGCGCCAAATGGGGCGAGGAGCAGGTCCACGTCTGGCGCCGCTCCTACGACGTGCCCCCGCCCGGCGGCGAAAGCCTGAAGGATACGCTCGCCCGCGCGCTGCCCTACTACGTCCAGGAGATCCTCCCCGGGGTGCTGCGCGGCCAGCGCACCCTGGTCGCCGCCCACGGCAACTCGCTGCGCGCGTTGATCATGGTGCTGGAGAAGCTCTCGCCCGAAGGCATCTTGAAGCGCGAGCTGGCGACGGGCGTGCCGATCATCTACCGCCTGAATGCCGACTCCACCGTCGAATCCAAGTTGGATCTCGCGGGCTAGTCGACCGCCGCAGGCCCAAACCTTCTCGGGCCATCGCGCTCCCTGGCTGCTGACAGCTCCACTGTCGCCGCGTTGACGGTGCGCACCCTCTCTCCGTTCTCCTCGCGGGGAGCGGCTTGGGTGTACCAGAGCCTTTGCGGCGGACGCGGTGCTCAAACGCGGGCGGCGACTATGTCTTGGCGTTCAAGGGCAATCGCGGTCCCGCCATCTACGATAGCCCTGCCGCTTGCGGGGAGAGAGGGGCGCACTTTTTTCAGCGCCGCATCGACCGCGCTCCATGGCGATGTACGCATGAGCGTCTCAAAGACTGCAGGGATACCGACTACAAAATAAACCGGCTGAGATCGGCGTTCTTGGCGAGATCGCCGATGTGCTGCTCAACATAAGCAGCGTTCACCTGAATTGTCTCACCGTCGCGATCGGAGGCCGTGAAGGAGATCTCGTCGAGCACGCGCTCCATCACGGTCTGCAGCCGGCGTGCGCCGATGTTCTCGACCGTGGAGTTGACGGCGACCGCGATGTCGGCGAGCGCATCGATTGCGTCGTCGGTGATGTCCAGCGACACGCCCTCGGTCTTCATCAGCGCGACATATTGTTTGATCAGCGACGCCTCGGGTTCGGTGAGGATGCGCCGCATGTCGTCGCGCGTCAGCGCCTGCAGCTCGACCCGGATCGGCAGCCGGCCCTGCAGCTCCGGAAGAAGGTCGGAGGGCTTGGCGATGTGGAAGGCGCCGGAGGCGATGAACAGAATATGGTCGGTCTTGACCGCGCCATGCTTGGTCGAGACCGTCGTACCTTCGATCAGCGGCAGCAGGTCGCGCTGCACACCTTCGCGCGAGACGTCGCCGCCAAGGCGATTTTCGCGGACGCAGATCTTGTCGATCTCGTCGAGGAACACGATGCCGTTGTTCTCGACGACGCTGATCGCTTCCTGAATCAGCTGGTCATTGTCGAGCAGCTTATCGGATTCCTCGTTGATCAGGATATCGTGGCTGCCCTCCACCGTCAGCCGGCGCGTCTTGGAGCGTCCGCCCATCTTGCCGAAGATGTCGCCGATTGAGATCGCGCCCATCTGTGCGCCCGGCAGGCCCGGGATCTCGAACATCGGAAGGCCGCCGCCCGACGATTGCGTCTCGATCTCGATTTCCTTGTCGTTGAGCTCGCCGGCGCGCAGCTTGCGGCGGAACGAGTCGCGGGTCGCGACGCTGGCATTGGCGCCGACCAGCGCATCCAGCACGCGCTCCTCGGCGGCAAGCTGGGCGCGGGCGGCGACATCCTTGCGCTTGCGCTCACGCACCTGGGCGATCCCGACCTCGACGAGATCGCGGACGATCTGCTCCACGTCGCGGCCGACATAGCCGACCTCGGTGAACTTGGTCGCCTCGACCTTCAGGAACGGCGCGCCGGCGAGCTTGGCCAGCCTCCGCGCGATCTCGGTCTTGCCGACGCCGGTCGGGCCGATCATCAGGATGTTCTTTGGCAGGACCTCCTCGCGCAGGCCGCTGTCGAGCTGCAGCCGGCGCCAGCGGTTGCGTAGCGCGATGGAGACGGCCCGCTTGGCGTCAGCCTGGCCGACGATGTAGCGGTCGAGTTCAGAGACGATTTCACGGGGGGAAAAGTCGGTCATGGGCTCTAGCTAGGGTCGGACGGGGACGAGGGCAAGCCGGATGTCGGCCGTCACAGGATGGGTGGACCCGCCTGCCACTGCCGGACCGCCTCGGAGGGGTAAAGCAGCATCAGCACGTTCAGCGTCAGGTTGTCGCGGATGTGCAGCCCGACCCCGATCTCGAAGGCGATCGCAACCAGCACGGTCAGCCAGACCGGCAGCACCCGCGCCAGCAGAAAGCCGGCCATCATCGCCAGCGTATCGCCGAGGGAGTTGACGATGCTGTCGCCGAAATAATCGAGCGAGATCGTGGCGGCACGATAGCGCTCGATGATGAAGCTCGAATTCTCGACCAGCTCCCAGGTGCCCTCGATCAGCATCGCGAGGATCAGCCGCCCCCGCCACGGCAGCCGCGGCACGACCAGCGCGGTCAGCGCATAGAACAGGAAGCCATGAATGATGTGGGAGAACGTGTACCAGTCGGTGAGATGCTGGGAGTTCTCCGAGCTCTGCACAGCGCCATGCCACAGCTTGACCGTGCCGCACGCGCAGATCGGCAGCCGACCCATCGCAAACAGGATCGCGCCCTGCAGCGCCAGCAGCCCGAGCACCAGGATGAGCCATGGTCCGGACGACTGTCGGGACCGGGCGCCGATCTCGTCCGCGGTCATCGTTCACTCGGCCGCGAGCGCTTCGATCGTGATGTTGCGATTGGTGTAGACGCAGATGTCGGCCGCGATGTCGAGCGAGCGGCGCACGATGCTCTCGGCGTCCTTGTCGGTGTCGATCAGGGCGCGCGCGGCGGCGAGCGCATAATTTCCGCCCGAGCCGATCGCCATCACGCCGGACTCCGGTTCCAACACGTCGCCGGTGCCGGTCAGGACCAGCGAGACGTCCTTGTCAGCGACGATCATCATGGCTTCCAGCCGCCGCAGGTAGCGGTCGGTGCGCCAGTCCTTGGCGAGCTCGACGGCGGCGCGGGTCAGCTGCCCCGGATATTGCTCGAGCTTGCTCTCCAGCCGCTCGAACAGCGTAAAGGCGTCGGCCGTGGCGCCCGCGAAGCCGCCGATGACGTCGCCCTTGCCGAGCTTGCGGACCTTCTTGGCGTTGGACTTGATCACGGTCTGGCCGATCGAGACCTGGCCGTCACCGCCCACGACCACCCTGCCCGCTTTGCGGACGGTCAGGATCGTGGTGCCGTGCCAGACGGTGGGCTCGTGGGAGGATGCGTGCATGAGGGGTCCTTGGTTGATGCCCTCATTTAGGTGTTTGGGCCCGGGGATACAATTACCGGACCCTGCGGCTCGTGCCCCTGCCCTGCCCGATCGGGCCTTGAAATCCGCTCACCATGGCCCGAGATCTGGCGCTGATCTCGCCATCCCGCAGTAGCTAAGCCGACATCCGCCTGATAAAAGGGCCGCGTTTTCAAGGGAAAGCTGACCCCATGCGTAGCGCGAGCATCAAGCGCAAGACCAAAGAGACCGACATCGAGGTGGCCGTCAATCTCGATGGCTCCGGCGTGGTGAACATCGCGACCGGTATCGGCTTCTTCGATCACATGCTGGATCTCCTGGCCCGGCATTCCCGCATCGACATGACGGTCAAGGCGGTCGGCGACCTTCATATCGATTTCCACCACACCACCGAGGACGTCGGCATCGCGCTCGGCCAAGCGGTCAAGCAGGCGCTCGGCGACATGGCCGGCATCACCCGCTACGCCTCGATCCATATGCCGATGGACGAAACCCTGACCCGCGTCGTGATCGACGTGTCGGGCCGGCCGATGCTGGTGTTCCGCGCCAGCTTCCCGCGCGACAAGATCGGCGAGTTCGACACCGAGCTGGTGCGCGAATGGTTCAACGCCTTCGCCATGAACGCCGGCATCACCTTGCATGTCGAGACGCTCTACGGCGAGAACGCCCATCATATCGCCGAATCCTGCTTCAAGGGTCTGGCGCGGGCGTTGCGGGCTGCGCTGGCGGTCGATCCGCGTAATCAGGGCGAAGTGCCATCCACCAAGGGTCAGCTCGGCGGCTGACCGCCTCCCTCAAGGGATTATCGACATGCCGGTTTATACGGTCCACGCTCCCCTTGCCGCCGGAGCCGATCTGCGTTCGACGGATCGCTTCGTGTTCATCCGCGATGGCTTCCATTTCTGGGCCGCTGTGCTCGGCGCCGTGTGGCTGGCCTGGCATCGGCTGTGGCTGGCGATGCTCGGCTGGTCCGTGCTGATGATCGTGCTCGACGTGGTGCTCGTTCGCGTCGGCGTCAGCGGCGGAGCCATCGCCGGCATCGATCTGTTGTTCGCGGTCCTGCTCGGGCTCGAGGCGTCCAGCCTCGAGCGCTGGAGCTACTCGCGCGGCAATTGGCGCCAGCTCGATGTCGTCGTGGCCGATGATCTCGATGCCGCGGAGCGGCGCTTCTTCGAACGCTGGGCCGCCCGACGCAGCACGATCGGCTACGACAACCACACGGTCGACCGCGGTGCGGCGCCGCCGCCGCGCGACAACGGCAGCGGACAGCACCCGCCGCCGCTGCCGCATTCCAGCATCATTGGCTTGTTTCCCGAACCCGGAGGTGGACGATGAGTGTCGCGATCATCGATTACGGCTCCGGCAACCTGCATTCGGCCGCCAAGGCGTTCGAGCGCGCCGCGCGCAGCCACGAGGATCCGCAGAAGATCGTCGTGACGCGTGATCCCGACACGGTCTATCGCGCCGACCGCATCGTGCTGCCGGGTGTCGGCGCCTTCGCCGATTGCCGCCGCGGCCTCGATTCCGTCGACGGCATGCTGGAGGCGATGACCGAAGCCGTGCGCCACAAGGCGCGGCCGTTCTTCGGCATCTGCGTCGGCATGCAGCTGATGGCGACGCGCGGCAAGGAGCACGTCACCACCGACGGCTTCAACTGGGTCGCTGGCGATGTCGAGAAGATCGCCCCTCGTGACGAGAGCCTGAAGATTCCGCATATGGGCTGGAACACACTCGACCTCGTGCAGGAGCATCCGGTGCTGGAGCGGCTGCCGCTTGGGCCGAAAGGCCTGCACGCCTATTTCGTGCACTCCTATCACTTGAACGCCGTCAACGAGAACGACGTGCTGGCGCGCGCCGATTACGGCGGGCCGATCACCGCGATCGTCGGCAAGGATACCGCGATCGGCACGCAATTCCATCCCGAGAAGAGCCAGCGTTTTGGCCTTGCCCTCATCTCCAACTTCCTGAAGTGGAAGCCGTGAGCGCCGTGCCCTCTTTGCCGCGAGCGGGGAGGGTGCGTACTCGAAAGATAGCTCAGATGATTCTGTTTCCTGCCATTGACCTGAAGAACGGCCAGTGCGTGCGCCTTGAGCAGGGCGACATGGCGCGCGCCACCGTGTTCAATCTCGATCCGGCCGCTCAGGCCAAGAGCTTCGCCGACCAGGGTTTTGAATATCTCCACGTCGTCGATCTCGACGGCGCCTTTGCCGGCAAGCCGATGAATGCGCAGGCGGTCGAGGCGATGTTGAAGGTCGTCAAGATGCCGGTGCAGCTCGGCGGCGGCATCCGCGATCTGAAGACGGTGGAGGCCTGGCTTACGAAGGGTATCACCCGCGTCATCATCGGTACCGCCGCGGTGCGCGATCCCGAGCTGGTAAAGACCGCTGCGAAGGCGTTTCCCGGCCGCGTCGCGGTCGGGCTCGACGCGCGCGACGGCAAGGTCGCCGTCGAAGGCTGGGCCGAGACGTCCGAAGTGACGGCGCTCGATATCGCCCGCCGCTTCGAGGACGCTGGCGTCGCGGCCATCATCTTCACCGACATCGCCCGCGACGGTCTGCTCAAAGGTCTGAACTTCGACGCCACGATCGCGCTCGGCGACGCCATCTCGATCCCGGTGATCGCCTCCGGCGGCCTCGCCTCGATCGCGGACGTCGAGGCGATGCTGTCGCCGCGTGCTCGCAAGCTCGAAGGCGCTATCGCCGGCCGCGCGCTCTATGACGGGCGGCTCGATCCGGCCGCAGCCCTCGCGCTGATCCGCGCGGCGCGCGCTGTCTAGGAGATTGGTACGATGTTCAAGGTCCGTGTCATTCCCTGCCTCGACGTCAAGGACGGACGGGTCGTCAAGGGTGTCAACTTCGTCAACCTGCGCGACGCCGGCGATCCGGTGGAGGCGGCGATCGCCTATGATGCGGCCGGCGCCGACGAGCTCTGCTTCCTCGACATCACCGCGACCCACGAGAACCGCGGCATCATGCTCGACGTCGTCCGGCGCACGGCGGAGGCTTGCTTCATGCCGGTGACGGTCGGCGGCGGCGTCCGCACCATCGACGACATCAAGACCCTGCTGCGCTCCGGCGCCGACAAGGTCTCGATTAATTCCGCCGCTGTGGCGCGACGGGAGTTCGTCAAGGAGGCGGCCGAGAAGTTCGGCGAGCAGTGCATCGTGGTGGCGATCGACGCCAAGTCCGTCCCTCGGTCGGGCGGTGCGACGCGCTGGGAGATCTTCACCCATGGCGGCCGCAAATCGACCGGCATCGATGCCCTGGAATATGCCCAGGAGGTGGTCTCGCTGGGCGCCGGCGAGATCCTGCTGACCTCGATGGACCGCGATGGCACAAGGCAGGGCTTCGACCTGCCGCTGACCCGGGCGATCGCCGACAGCGTGCCGGTCCCGGTCATCGCCTCCGGCGGCGTCGGCAACCTGGACCATCTGGTCGACGGCATCCGCCAGGGCCGGGCCACGGCGGTGCTGGCAGCGTCGATCTTCCATTTCGGGGAATTTACCATCCGGCAGGCCAAGGAGCACATGGTGCGCCAGGGCTTGCCGATGCGGCTCGATCCCTGACGACATTGCGCCGCAAAAATGTTACATGAACGCTGGCTTGCCCGCCTCCAACGGTGGGCCTATGTTCCGAGTGCCGGCTGATGTCCCACTTCACGGTTCACGACCTCGCTGCCATCATCGACGCCCGCGCGGCGGCGGGCGGCGAGGCGTCCTATACGCGCAAGCTGCTCGACAAGGGCCCGTCGCAATGCGCCAAGAAGATGGGTGAGGAGGCGGTCGAGACGGTGATCGCGGCGATCGGCGAAGATCGCGAGCACCTGATCGCGGAGAGCGCCGATCTGCTGTTTCACCTGCTGGTGCTGCTGAAATCGCGCGACGTCCGTCTCGACGAGGTCGAGGCGGCTCTGGCCAAACGGACGGGCATGTCCGGACTTGAAGAAAAAGCGGCGAGGAAGAAAGACTAGCGCCGCGCGCTCGGGGAAACGAAGGGCAGCGTCATGGATGTGCGCACTGTCGACCAACAATATAATCCATATCGGGTCTTCACCCGCGAGCAATGGTCGGAGCTGCGCAACGACACGCCGATGACGCTCGAACCCGGCGAGTTTTCCAAGCTCCGCTCGATGCACGATCGCCTCGATCTCAAGGAGGTCGAGGACATCTACCTGCCGTTGTCGCGACTGTTGTCGATGTATGTCGATGCGGCGCAGCGGCTGTATTACGCGCAGCGCCAGTTCCTCGGCATTCGCGACCGCAAGATGCCCTACATCATCGGCGTCGCCGGCTCGGTGGCGGTCGGCAAGTCGACCACGGCCCGCGTGCTGCAGGCGCTGCTGGCGCGCTGGTCGCCGCGGCCGAAGGTCGATCTCATCACCACCGACGGTTTCCTGTATCCGAATGCGGTGCTGGAGCGGCAGGGCCTGATGCAGAAGAAGGGCTTTCCGGAAAGCTACGACCTGCCGCGCCTGCTCGGCTTCCTCTCGGATATCAAGGCCGGACGGCATCAGGTGCGTGCGCCGGTGTACTCCCATCTGACCTACGACATCGTGCCCAATCAATGGGTCGAGATCGACCAGCCCGACATCCTGATCGTCGAAGGCGTCAACGTGCTGCAGACCGGGCCGCTGCCGCGCGACGGCAAGGCGGTGCCCGTCGTCTCCGACTTCTTCGACTTCTCGGTCTACATCGATGCCGACGAGGCCGTGCTGCGCAAATGGTACGTGAAGCGCTTCCTGTCGCTGCGCGACACGGCGTTCCATGATCCCAGGTCCTACTTCAACCGCTATGCGCTGCTGTCGGACGACGAGGCCATCGCGACCGCAATCGCGATCTGGGAGCGCACCAACCTCGCCAATCTCGAGGACAACATTCTGCCGACGCGGCCGCGCGCGACGCTCATTCTGAAGAAGGGCGCCGATCACGAGATCGAGACGGTGGCGCTGCGGCGGTTGTGAGCTGAATCACCGAGGGCGCGCCTCAGACTTTTTGTTTAGCTCGCCTCTGCTTGCGGATCTTGTTGTTCGAGGTCTCGACGGCTAGCCCGACTTCGCGGATTCGCGCTCGAAAATC
Source organism: Bradyrhizobium sp. (assembly GCA_049802835.1). Taxonomy (GTDB): domain Bacteria; phylum Pseudomonadota; class Alphaproteobacteria; order Rhizobiales; family Xanthobacteraceae; genus Bradyrhizobium. Next base: position 214 of record JBARNF010000223.1, on the reverse strand, counting down.
GTGATTTTGCGATTTTTTGGAGCGCTAAGTTGTTGATGTGCAACGGGTGGGGTGTTCGTTTTGGGCCGAAGACGGCTGTAGTGAAGACTACCCGATTCCCAAGGCCATGACGCTGCGCGTAGGATTCGCGGCGTCATGTTCCTGCGCCGCACCGAGCGAAAGAAGAACGGCAAGACGCACACCTATTGGAACATCGTCGAGAACAAGCGTCTCG
>JBARNF010000222.1:0-2439 GCA_049802835.1 Bradyrhizobium sp. | reverse complement strand
CGCTCGCCCGCCTTCGCGCGCGAGCGACCCTCCCCCTCCAGGGGAGGGTGGGCATTGTGCCCTGCACTCCGTCATTGCGAGCGGAGCGAAGCAATCCAGGGTATCTCCGCGGAGGCAGTCTGGATTGCTTCCGCCGTCGCCCTTCGGGTATGGCGGACAAGTCGCTGCGCTCGCAATGACGACTGCGGCACGATCCAGCTCAATGAGCTCACGCAGCATGTGCGGATACACCTTCGCGATCTCGCGGCGCGTTTCGCGTCCGAGCTTTGCCAATTGAACCACCCTCACAAAATGGAGGGTGCAGGGAAGGCCGGACCTCGACTGAGGCCCGTGGCCCGCCTGCTCAAAAAAATGCAGGCGGCAGGTACCACAGGTCCAGCCGGACGACCCGGCCCTCCCTGCGCGATGGCTTTAACGGCTGCTTCGCGTTCTCCCCGGTGCGCCGGGCTTGTTGGCCACCGTTGCCTGCGCGACGCGTGAGCATCGTCGCAAGCGTGATACCAGCATCGGGGTATCAGGACCGCGCGACTTGACCGTGCGTGCCGGATTGTTCGTCGGCGCGAAAACGCGCTGCAACCCGACACGCCCACCACATTCCGCTGCCGACGTCCATGACGACCGCGATACGTCCCCTCCGACGCAACGGAACAGGCAGGACCATAATGCTGATTTGGCGAACTCGCCAAACGGTTTATTTTTATCCGAAGGGCTGGACAGGATTCCGCGAGGTGACCTGATTTGCCCGGCGGGCAGCAGCCGTACCAATCAGCAGCCGATAGCAAGGAAGCATTCGGCGGATTACGACTTCGCCTAATCCGCCCAACGCCCGGCCCCGTAGGGCGGATTAGCGAAGCGTAATCCGCCACCGCCCGGCACGAGACAACTTCAGGCGCTCAACGCTCCCCAAACGTTCCGCTCACATCGACATCGCCGGCCCAGTCTGCGGGAAACACTGCTGCGCGTACATCACGATGAAACGAAGAATGCGGCCAGTCCACCACGCGGCTCACAAAGCGATGCTTCACCGGATTGATGTAACAATACTCCACGTGACGGGCATAGTCGTCTCCATCACGGATCAGATGCTCCCAGAATCGGCGCTGCCAGATGCCGCGTTCCTGCCGCGCGATACGAGTGGGGCTGAGATTCTCTGTCCTTGGAAGCGCCCGCGCGAAGCGGTTCTTGATCAGCCGCCAGCGCGTTGAGAAATCGGCGTCCTCGGGCGGCAAGGTCCAGACAGCGTGGAGATGATCCGGCATGACGACGAAGGCATCGATCTCGAAAGGAAAGCGCCGCTTCGTGGCGGCGACCGCGGAGCGCAGGAGGTCGACGTGCTCGATCAGCAAACTCTGACGCCGATCTAGCAGGTTTACCGTGAAGAACCAGCAGCCGCCTGGAACGAATGCGCGTCGATAGTTGGGCATGGGATTCGAGGCTGAAAGTCGATTTCACCGTACGAAAGACTACTCCAATTTCAAGCTGTGCCTCAAGATCGACGCGGCGGATTACGGCTTCGCCTAATCCGCCCTACGTTCAAACCGATAGGGAGGATGAGCGCCAACGCGATCAGCCGACCGACCACGCCGGCCGCCTTGCACACCTCATGCGGTTGGTTCACAACATCCCACAAGCTGCCCCGGACAACAACAAGAACACATCCCGAGTCCCGCCCCTCATGCTCAGCGCCATCGAACGCCCCGCCGGCGCGCCGCCCGGCTTCGGCCAGATCGCCGACGATTTCGGCCCGCTCTACGCCTCGCATGGCTTCATCGGCTGGCTGTTCGCGATCACCGGGCCGGTCGCGATCATTCTCTCGGTCGGCGCCAATGGTGGCCTATCGCAGGCGGAGATCGCATCGTGGATCTTCGGCGTGTTCTTCATCAATGGCCTGATCACGCTGCTGCTGTCGTGGCGCTATCGCGAGCCGCTGGTGCTGTTCTGGACCATTCCCGGCACCGTGCTGGTCGGGCAGTCGCTGACGCATCTCACATTTCCGCAGGTCGTCGGCGCATTCTACGGCACCGCGCTGTTGATGCTGATCCTCGGGCTGTCAGGCTGGGTCAAGCGCGCGATGCAATTGGTGCCGATGCCGATCGTGATGGGCATGGTCGCCGGCGTGTTCCTGCGCTTCGGGCTGGATCTCGTCCGCGCCGTCCTGACCGACGTCGCCATCGCCGGCCCGATGGTCGCGGTCTGGCTGGTGCTGACCGCGCTGCCCGGGCTCGGCCGGCGCTGCCCGCCGATCATCGGCGCGCTCGTCGTCGGCACGCTCGCAGCCATCCTGTTCGGCAAATACGACCAGAGCGCGTCGCTGCAGATCGCGCTGATCCATCCGGTGATCCCCACCCCGTCCTGGTCGCTTGCCGCCATGATCGAGCTGATCGTGCCGCTCGCGGTGACCGTGCTCGTGGTTCAGAACGGCCAGGGCTTTGCGGTGCT
>JBARNF010000221.1:0-2770 GCA_049802835.1 Bradyrhizobium sp. | reverse complement strand
GGGCTATGTCCTGATGATGGAGATCACCAACGCGCAGACCGGTGGACATGGCGATCACGCCGGCTTCGGCGACGGCCGTCCGGATTTCTGGATCGGCACCGGCAAGACCGCCGCAAGCTCGACGCATGTCGCATTCCACGCCAAGGATCGCGCCACGGTCGATGCGTTCTATCAGGCGGCGATCGCGGCCGGCGGGCGTGACAACGGCGCGCCCGGCCTGCGGCCGCACTACCACGCGGACTATTACGGCGCGTTCGTTCTGGATGCTGACGGCAACAACGTCGAGGCGGTCTGCCATACGCCGGGGTAAGGGCGGCCCATCTGCTCGGATGGGTTACGCCGGAACCGGCATGTGCTCAGCCGCGGCCGCGAGGCTCGGCGCCACCACGAGTTCGAGCTGCTGACGCAGCCAGCGGTGCATCGGGTCGTCATGGTGGCGCAAATGCCAGACCATGTACATCGGCATCGCGGGGCACGCGACCGGCACCGGTGCGACTGCGAGTCCGCGCAGCATGTAGGCGCGCAGCAGGCTCGGCAGGGTCGCGATCATGCGGCTGCCGCGCAGGAACGGGCCGATGCCGCCGAAGCCGGGGACTTGCGCCGCGAAGCGCCTGACGATGCCGCGCTCGGCCATGACCTCGTCGATGTCGAGCCGGCGGCGCGGCTCGTACAGCACCGTCACGTGGTCGCTGGCGAGATAGTCTTCCACGCTCTGCGGCGGCTCACGCTGGCTGGAATCGTAGAACACGCGGTAGCTGTCCTCGAACAGCCGCTTCTGCAGGATGTCGCTGCCCTCGGGCGGGCGGGGCGTGATGATGAGCTGGCAATGTTCCTCGCGCAGCATCTCAGGCATAGGCGCGCCCGAAGGGATCACGCGCAGGCTCAACCCGGGAGCCTGCGCGCGGGCGTAGCGGAGCAGGGATGGCAGCAGCAGGTCGCGCTGCAGATCGTTGGCCGCGATCGTGACCTGCGCGGAGATCTTCGCCGGCTCGAACGCTGCGGCGTAAGAGAAGCTCCTGATATCGTCCAGCAGGGCGCGGGCGCGCACGGCCAGCAGTTGCGCATGCGCGGTCGGCACGATGCCGCGGCCGGATTTCACGAACAGCGGATCGCCGGTGATCGCGCGCAGCTTGTCGAGCAGATGGCTGACCGCGGACTGCGTGACGCCGAGCCTGACTGCGGCGCGCGTGATGGAGCCTTCCTCGATCACGGCGAGCAGCAGCTGCAGCAGGTGGCCGTCGAGGTCCAAATGATCGAATTGGCTCATGGATCAGATCGTGCGCGCCGCCTTTATTGATGCTGTCGGCTGCCGATACTGGCGACACAAACCGCGCAAACGTTTGATCCAGATCAAGCGTCGCAATCGCAAGACGCCACCAGGGAGGCGACATGTCCACCACCAGCGCCCGGCAGCCCGTGCCCGGCACCACCATCTTCGACGGCGAGCAGGCCCGCAAAGGCTATGCCCTCAACAAGATGTGCTACTCGTTCAACGATGCCGCCAACCGCAAGGCCTTCGTCGCCGACGAGGACGGCTACTGCACGAAGTATGGCCTCAACGCGCAGCAGCGCGAAGCGATCCGCCATCGCAACGTGCTCGAGCTGATCGAGGCTGGCGGCAACGCCTACTATCTCGCCAAGTTCGCCGGCATCTTCGGGCTCGACATGCAGGACATCGGCGCGCAGCAGACCGGGCTCACCAAGGACCAGTTCAAGGCCAAGCTTCTGGCGGCCAGGGGTTGATAGGGGTTGATCATGGCGAAGATCGTAGGCAGCATCACCACCTCTCACGTTCCGGCCATCGGCGGCGCGATCGCCAAGGGCCTGCAGCAGGATCCTTATTGGAAGCCGTTCTTCGACGGCTTCCCGCATGTGCGCGACTGGCTCGCCAAGGTCAAGCCAGACGTCGTCGTGCTGGTCTACAACGACCACGGCCTCAACTTCTTCCTCGACAAGATGCCGACCTTCGCGATCGGCGCCGCCGACAGCTATAGCAATGCCGACGAGGGCTGGGGCATCCCGCAGACCGCGCCGTTCAAGGGTGACAGCGAATTGTCGTGGCACCTGATCGAGCATCTGGTGGCCGAGGATTTCGACCTCACGACCTGCCAGGAGATGACGGTCGATCACGCCTTCACCCTGCCGATGGCACTGTGCTGGCCCGACCAGAAATGGCCGGTGCGGGTCGTGCCCGTGGTCGTCAACACGGTGCAGGCGCCGTTGCCGTCGGCGGCCCGCTGCTACAAGCTCGGCCAGGCGCTCGCGCGCGCGATCGAGTCATGGCCTGGGGACGAGCGCGTGGTGGTGATGGGCACCGGCGGCCTGTCGCATCAGCTCGACGGCGAGCGCGCCGGCTTCATCAACAAGGATTTCGACGAGAAGTTCATGGCCAGCATGATCGACGATCCGGCCTGGGCGACGAAGTACTCCACCGCCGAGCTGGTCGAGCTGTCGGGCACGCAGGGCGTCGAATTGTTGAACTGGATGGTGGCGCGCGGCACCTTGCCCGAGAAGGTCCGCAAGGAGCATTCCAACTATCACATCCCGATCTCCAACACGGCGACCGGCCTGATGGTGCTGGAGCCGGCGTAGCACGGTATCCGCCAGCTCCTTCAACCAGAAAGCGCGCGGGCCGGAAGTCCCGCGCGCTTTCTGTCGTGAGCCGCTTGGTTATAGAGAAAACGATCCAACCGCTTGGATATCTGACGTGAGCCCACATCTTGCGGCTCGGTCAGTGCACCTCGCCCCGCTTGCGGGGAGAGGTCGGATT
>JBARNF010000220.1:0-14748 GCA_049802835.1 Bradyrhizobium sp. | reverse complement strand
ACGATGTCGCCGGAGGTATGGCCGGCGCCAATCTGGATCAGTTGCACCTCGCGCTTGCCGAGGTGGATCGTCATCTCGCCTTCGAAGGTGAGCGTCGGCCAGGTCAGGCCAGGAATGCTCTCGGCATCCTGAAACAGACGTGGGAAACGGCCATATTCGGAATCCCAATCCTGCTGGCCGCGCTCGACGATCAGCCGATGCGTCTCCTGCGAGGCAACGATGCCCTGGGCGTGATAGGCTGAGGCGCCGAGCACGCGCACCGCGTGGTAATGCGACAGCACGACATATTTGATCGGCTTGTCGGTGACGGTCTTGACGCGCTCGATCACTTTGTTGGCCATCGCCGGCGTCGCCTGGGCATCGAACACGATGCAGCCGTCGTCGCCGACGATCACGGCCGAGTTCGGATCGCCCTCTGCGGTGAACGCATAGAGATCCGGGCCGATCTCGGAGAAGGTGACCTTCTTCTCGGCGAGATCCGTGGTGGATGCGAAACCCTTCGCCAACAGTTCATTCCCTATGTGCGCAGCAGCCTATTGCTGCTGCTGTTGCTGTTGTTGCTGCTGCTGACCGGCATCGATCATGCGGCGCTTCGCGAGCGCAATCGACTCGCGCAGCACACCGATGTCACCGATGTGATTGGCGAGGATCAGGACCAACGCCGCATCGAGATCGGTGCTCTCAAGGTCCGATAGGCCCCGATGCGCCTCGACGATGGCGCGGAAGGCATCGTCGGGCTTGGCAAAATTGGAAGCGGTCGAGAGCGTCATCGTTGCAGATCCCTCAGTTCAGGCCGGAGGCGCGCGCGACCGCCGCCTCGATCGCGGCGCGGCTCGGGTGCCGGAATCGTGCCGCGACATAGCCATCCGGGCGCAGTAGATAGGATGTGCCGGGTTCGGCACTGTAGCGCTTGCCCGCGAAGCCCTCGCCATCGGCAAGTCCATCCGGATCGCCGATGCGGATGATACCGACGTCATCGGGCACATCGATCGCCTCACCATTGGCAAACGACAGCAAGGTGAAGCGCCGGCCCTGGGCATTGAACGCATCGGTGAGATGAAGGTACCGTCCGTCCGCTGCCTTGAGCGGCGCGTCCGGCATCGATGTCCCCGGACAGGGCCCGCTCTGCCAAGTCTCTTCGTCTGCGGTCGACAGCGGCGTGTCGTAGACCGACGGCACCGACAGCCGGCCACCATTGACCATGCGCTTGCCGAACTCGGTCTCGCTGGCGAGCGCCAGCACCGCTTTGCGCAGCCGCGCCTCCTGGTGGGAATTTGGCGCCATGAAATCCGTCGCCCGAGTGGACTCTCGAATGTTTTCGTCCGCCGCCGCACTCCGCTCCAGGTGATAGGTCTCGAGCAGCGTAACGGGCGAGGCCCCGCGCAGCACGCGATCGAGCTTCCAGGCCAGATTCTCCGCATCCTCCAGCCCTGAATTGGCGCCGCGAGCACCGAACGGTGAGACCTGGTGTGCGGCATCGCCGGAAAACATCACCCGACCGTGTATGAAGCGTTCCATGCGCCGGCACTGGAATTTGTAGAGCGAGATCCATTCGAATTCGAACTGATCGTGACCGAGCATGCGCGCGATCCGCGGCCGCACATTCTCCGGCTGCTTCTCGACGGTGGGATCGGCGTAGCGGCTGAGCTGCAGGTCGATGCGCCAGACGTCGTCGGGCTGCCGGTGCAACAACGCCGAGCGTCCGGCATGGAACGGCGGATCGAACCAGAACCAACGCTCGGTCGGAAATTCAGCCGTCATCTTGACGTCGGCGATCAGGAACTGATCCTCGAACACCTGGCCGGAAAAGCCCGCGCCGACCATCTGGCGCAGCGACGAGCGCGCGCCGTCGCAGGCGATCACATACTGGGCCGACAGGCGATAAGGCCCCTCGGGCGTCTCGACCGTCAGCACGACGCGATCGTTGCGCTGTTCGAGCGCCGTGACCTTGTTGCGCCAGCGCAGCGAGATCGCCGGCAACGCGTTGACGCGGTCGACCAGATAGGCCTCGGCATAGAACTGCTGCAGGTTGATGAAGGCGGGCCGCTTGTGACCGGGCTCCGGCAGCAGGTTGAACTGATAGAGCTCCGACGGGCCGTGAAAGATGCGGCCGACGTTCCACACGACGCCCTTGTCGACCATGCGGTCGCCGACGCCGAGCCGGTCCCAATATTCCAGCGAGCGCTTGGAAAAGCAGATCGCCCGCGAGCCTTCGCCGATGCGGTCGGCATCGTCGAGCACCACGACCGCGTGGCCACGCTGTGCCAGATCGATCGCAAACGACAGGCCCACCGGGCCGGCGCCCACGACGACGACAGGGTGCTCGGCAGGCATGGCCCGGTCCTGATCGCCGTGGCGATGATAGCCGAACTGAACCTTCGCCTGGCTCGTGCTCTGCCCTGGATTGGCCTGCACCATGGCTCGTCTGCCCTGCTCGTTGCGCGAATCTTGTAATTGAAGTTGGCGTTTCCCGCGGCGTCCGACCCGCCTGCAGCGCCTTCGACCGAGGCCCTTGCAAGATAGTCTCACCTGCAACTATCTTACACATCACGGCCTCGGCCGCGTCAACTCAAAAAAATCGGAGCGCGATTGTGGCGGATCCATCGACCGGCGAGCCCAGGCGACAGGCCAAACCCACCGAAGGCAAGCGCGATACCGCAACGCAGCAAGACCCCGAGCGCCTCGACCTGTTCAAGTTCGCGCCGTTCCGGCTGAATCGCCTGGCCGCCGAGGTCAGCGCGGCACTGGCCGGCGAATATCGCGAGCGCTACGGGCTCGACATTCCGGAATGGCGCGTGCTGGCGACGCTCGGCTTCCGCCGCGAGGCCTGCAGCGCGCAATATGTCGCAGCTTGCACCCGCACGCACAAATCGACCATCAGTCGCGCCGTGACATCGCTGCTCGAGCGGCGACTGATCGAGCGGGTCGAGAATGCCGAGGATCGACGCGAATTCCGTCTGCGCCTCACGCGCAAGGGCAAGACGCTGTATGAAGAACTGATCCCGCGTCTGCAGCAAAGGGAGCGCGCGATCATGGCCTGCCTGTCAACCGAGGAGCGCAAGACCTTCGAGCGGCTGATCGGCAAGATCGAAGCGAGCCTCGATCTGATCCAGACCAGCGAGGAGGCGGACGCCAAGCAGGCGTATTGAGGTGAGCTTCGTAGGGTGGGCAAAGCGCCGCCGAAGGCGGTGCGTGCCCACCGTTCTTCGTCAAACTACGGCGGTGGGCACGGCGCGCGCGACGACTGCCGACAACGAGCACCACCTGGGCGCCTTTGCCCACTCTACTTGTTAGTTGCGGACGAGCGCCGCCTCTCCTCGGACGCCTCGATCACGTCGGCGCTGGCCTCACGCCAGCGCAGGATCTCCATCGCCAGCACCGGATGATTGAAGCCCTTCAGATGCAAGTCGTCGATCGGCCTTGCATCGACCGACTGTTCGACGACGCCGAAGACACGGCGGGATACGATCACCTGCCCCGCCTTGGCCTCGTCGCACAGCCGTGAGGCGAGATTGGTGACGCTGCCGATCGCGGCATATTCGAGCCGGTGCTCGAAGCCGACCTGACCGAGCGTGGCATAGCCGAGCGCGATACCGACGCCGAAGCCGAGGCTGTGACCGCGATTGCGCCAGCGTTCGGTCAACTGGCCGATCTCGTCGCGCATTTCCAGCGCCATCCGCACCGCGCGGGTGGCGTGGTCGTCGAACGGGATCGGAGCGTTGAACAGGATCATCACGCCATCGCCGGCATAGCGATCGAGTGTGCCCTCATATTTGAAGATCAGCTTGCCCAGGGCCGCATGATATTCCCGCAGCACGTTCATGGCCTCTTCGGGCTCGGTCGTCTCCGTGAACGACGTGAAGCCGCGCAGATCGCAGAACACGACGGTCACCTCGCGGCGGTGGCTCTCCAGCAGCGCGTCGTGCCCGTCCGACGACGCGATGATCTGCGCCACCTGCGGCGCCAGGAAGCGCTCGAGCCTGCGAATGCGCTCGATTTCGCCGAGCTGCTTCTCGACTCGCTCCTCCAGCGACTTGTTCCATTCGCGCAGCTGCTCGGTCTGCTCCGTGAGCTTGGCAGCCTGCTGCTGCACGGTGCCATGGGCCAGCGCCAGCTCCCGACCTTTCTGATCGACCTCGGTGAACAGCCGCGCGTTGCGCATGGCGAGCACCGCCTGGTGGGCAAAGGTGCGCATCAGACCGATCAGGTTCGGCGGGAATGCACCGGCTGACCGCCTGAGCACCACGAGCGCGCCGAGCACGCCCTGCTGATCGACCAGCGGCGTGAACAGCACGGCACGAAATCCAGCCGCCACGGCGACGTCGCGCAGCGGATGATCCGGCGCGCTTTCCAGCTCGGCAATCGCGATCGGCTCGCCGCTGCGCACGGACTCGGCCAACAGACCCGTCTGTTCGTCGAGCATGGTGGGCGCGCCATTCTGCGCGCGGTCGACGCCTTTGGCCTCCACCAGCCTGAAGCGGCGCTCGGCGCCGTCATAGGAATAGATCAGCACCGCATCGGCCTGGGTGATCTCGAGCGCGCGCGCCGCCACGGTCGGCAGCACCGCATTGAGATCGAGCGAGGATGCCACCGCGCGCCCGACCTCTTCGAGCACCTTCAGCTCGTTGATCGACTGCGCCAGATCGCGCGTACGCTCCTCGACCTTGGCCTCCAGCACGGAGTAGGACTGCGCGAGTTGGCCGGCCATGCTGTTGAATTGGTCGGCAAGTTCCTCCAGCTCGTCATGCGTCTTGACCTCGATGCGCTGGGCGAAATCTCCGGCGCCGAGCCGGCGCGCGCCGGCTCGCAGAGCGGTGATGGGAACGAGCATGCGCCGCGCCAGCAGCGAGCCGGCGAGCGTCGCAACCGCGAGGCCGAGCGCGATCAGCAGCGCGCCGCGCAGCAATTGGTCGCGGATCGGTGCCAGCGCATGCGCCGTGGACTGTTCGAAGAACACGGCCCAGCCGAGCTTGGGCAGCCCGGCGACCGCCGAGAGGACGGCGTGCCCCTCGCTGTCGGTGCCGGATACCAACGACTGGCCGTCAGGTGCGAGCACCGCAGCAACCTGGGGCAGCTTGGAGAGGTCCTGGCCGACCGCCGGCCCCTTTGCCGAACTCGCCAGCACCTGGCCACGCGGATCGACCACATAGGCGATGCCGACCTTGCCGACCTGGGCCTCGGTCATGAAGTCTTCGAGAAAGTCGAGGTCGATGTCGGCCACGGTCACGCCGGCATTGAAGCCGGAATGCGAGACCGAGATCGACATCATCGGCTGCGCGCCCTTGAACGTCACGGAAGAGAAATTCGTCCCGTGGGTGACAGTTTCGGTGAAACGCAGATCGCGCGACAGATCGTTGCCCGACGAGAACGAGATCGAGGTGCGCGACACCCGGAGCTGCTCGCGGCCCGCACCGTCGAGCTGATAGAGTTGCGTAACTGCGGGCACCTGACCCAGGAGCTGGGCATAGTCGGCGCGGCGCAGCTCGAGCGTATTGGCGCTCGCCCGCGTCACCCAGCTGATCTGGCGCTGCAGGTCGGAGACCGCCTGGTCGATCCGTCGGGCGCTCGCGTCCGCCTTTTCCGCCATCGCCGCCGTCAGGCTGGCCTTGGTGGCCTGATAGCTGATCCAGGTTTCAGTCGCGCCATTGACGGCCAGCACGAACACGACGAGCCCGACCAGCGAGACGACATATTTGGCGAACAGGCCCTGTCGCAGCGACCAGCCTTTGTTCTCGACCCCGTTCATTCGGACCCCTCGCGCGCAGCACGCCCAGGGGCCCCCGAGGGGCGCACCTCCACACGGGCGGCTCCGCTGCCGTTCCGACGCGACAACGACGATTTTCGGTGACGGACCGCGTCTGTCGCGATGGCCCGCCGAATACCTCTGTCTAGCACAGTTCGGCGGGGTGTATGGGCGGCTTTGGGACGTGGTCAACGTGACCCGGAGATTCGTCATCCGAACGACGGATGATGGCTTGCTGGCAGTACGCGCAGGCCACATCCGACATCTCGCGGCCGCATGTTACCTGTTGAAGATGCGCTTCAGGACATCGTTCATGGGCTGGCTGTCCTGTGCGCTGTCCTGCTGGGGCTCGGACGAGTTCCCTCCGCCCTGTGCTCCGTCCTGCTCGGCGTCGGTCGCCGAGCGGGCCGGATTGGCTTTCGGAGGCTGCAGCGCCGGAACGCCGCCTTCGGAGGGATTCAGCGTGCGGCCACGGCTTCGGCCTTGCGGCTGCGTACCCTGCTGCAAGCCCTGCTGAATCAGATTGCCGATCGCCGCTCCGAGCTGACCGCCCAGCAGATCGGATTGGCCCGCGCCCGGCGCCTGCGTGTTCGGGGCCGCAGCCGATGGTGCATCGGTCGAGCCGGCGGCGCCGGTGGACGCAGGATTTCCGATCAGGCCGCCGATGCCGTTGATCAGATTGTTGAGTCCCGCGCCATCCTTGCCAAACAGACCCTGCCCCATCTGCTTGAGCTTGGCGTAGGCTGCATCGGGATTGTCCAAAATGCCGGCCATATCGGGATAGAAGCGCGGCTGGCTCCAAGGACCGTCGATGACGACGGGAATGCCGAGACCGATCGGATCGGAGGTGCGGCCCTGCCCCTCCGTCGTCATGACGAGCTTGGGCTCGACGCGCATCGCCAGGGCCCGGTTGCCGAGGTCAATGGTGCCCGCACCAGCGACCTTCACCAGCGGTCCGACGAGATTGAGGTCGCTCGTCGTCGCCTGGCCGCGCTCGACCTGGAACGAGGCCGAAAGCTGCGTGAGATCGGTCGACAAATCCTTGGAGTCCTGCCACCCCGACAGCGGATTGGTCGTCAGCGAGCGGATCATCTGAGCGACGTTAATGCCGCGGATGGCGCCGTCCTGGAACAGCAGGAAGGCCGATCCGCTGAGATTGCTCATGATCGCCTGCTGGCTGGCGCCGCTCGACCGCAACGCCAGCTTGCCCTGCATCCGCGCATCGAGATTGTCGAACTCGGCGAGGCTCGAGAGCAGCGGCAGCGCCCGGACGCCGACGAGGTCGCAATGCATGGCATAGGTGGGATTGCCGGCCGAGGCGTCGATTACGACCTCGCCGTTGGCCTGCCCGCTATAGACGCCGAGATTGAAGATCGTTGTCTTCAGCACACCGCCGGCCAGCACCGCCTCCACGTCCAGCGGGCCCAGCCGAGCGCTCGAAATTCCAACATCCGTCGCCGACAGCCTTACACGTGCATCGACGTAGTTCAGGCCGCGCAGATCGATTGCCGCCGTGCTCCATCCCGAGGCGCGGGCCGAGCTCTGCGGCGCAGGGCTCGCAATATCGAAACGGCGCACGTCGAGATCAACCTTCACCAGCGGCTTGCTGGCGAGATCGACCGAGGCCCAGCCATTGAAATCGCCATCGCCGAGGGTGCCGCTGAGGCCGTTGACCATCACCAACGGACCATTCAGGCGCAGGTCGGCACGACCTGCGAGGAGACCTCGAAACGTACCGGCCATCTCGACCTTGAAATCGACTGGCACCGTCTGCCGATCCAGCGGCATCGTAGGCGCCGCCGCCGCGATGTCGAACGTCATCGGGCGGTCACCGGCCCGGGCCGTGCCCGTCACCTTGATCTTGCCGTCGTCGTTCAGCGCTGCAGTCGCGCCGATGCCGTCGAGGCGATTCTCGACGCGGTCGCGGGGATTGGAGAGAATGACCGCACCGTCTCTGACCGTCACCCGCTCGATCCGGATCGAGGGCGGCGCCCCGGGTCTCGCCCCGGCACGGCCGCGCGGAGCATCGTCGCGCAGACGTTCGCGTAGCAGCGGCAGATAAAGCGTGGGCTTGTCGATGACGAGTTCCGCGATCTCGGCCCGCCCGGACCACAGGCTCGACAGCGCCATGTCAGCCTGGAGCTTGACGACCGTCAGCCGGTTGTTGCCATCCCGGTCCCTGGGATCCTGCAGGGTGATTTCGGCCAGCGTGGCACGGAACGACGGCCATAGGCTGACGCTGACGGAACCGGCCATGCTGAGACGATAGCCGGTGTCGCGCTCGACGCGATCCTGGAGGGCGACCGTCAGAAATCCCGCCGGCAGTCCGAAGGCAAGCGCCAGGACCAGCACGAGAACGATGACGCCAACCAACCCGCCTGCGATCTTCAATGCTTTCATGTCGATGTCCCAATCGCGACGCGCGAGCAGTTCACGCGGGCGGGCGTGCGGCGGCGCCAGAGCCGTCGCGGCCAATTCTATCCCGCAAACGGCGGACCGCTCCAAGAGCGTTGAAAATAGTCGGGAGCACGTGCGCCATTATGTGACTTATGACACACTTCCGCCAGAGCGGTTTCGGTTACTGAGGCTTTCAAACCATTGCTGAAGGTATAGTGATGAGCAAGCAGGCCGAATTTGCGGTCATCCTGAAGATGAACCCGATGTTTGCGGACCTCGGCGGCGACGAGCTGCAGCGTCTCTCGAACCTGTGCCACACCCAGCATCTCTCCGCAGGCGAGATGTTGTTTCAGAAGGGTGATCCGGGGAACGCGCTGTTCGGCGTCCGCCGCGGCCAGATCCGCATCGAGACCGGCGCCACCGACGGCAGCCGCCTTACCCTGAACTTCATGGGTCCCGGCGATCTGTTCGGTGAGGTCGCGGTGCTCGACGGGCAGGAGCGTACGGCCGACGCCACGGCCGGCGAGATCACTGAGCTGTTCGTGCTCCGGCGCGAGGACTTCCTCAGCTTCCTCGAGCGCGAGCCGAAGGTTGCGATCAGGATCATCCAGCTGTTGTGCCAGCGCATCCGCTGGCAGAGCGAGCGGATGGAGGAGTCGGTGCTGCAGCCGCTGCCGGTTCGTCTCGCACGCCGGCTGTGCGCACTGGCCGAGGATTTCGGCTCCGAGGTCCACATCTCGCAGGAACAGCTCGGCGTCTTCGTGGGCGCGGCGCGCGAGAGCGTCAACCGCCAGCTCCAGGCGTGGCGCAAGGACGGCATCCTGGACCTGCAACGCGGCCGCATCCTGCTGAACAACATCCCCAAGCTCAACGTGATCGCCCGCAACGAGTAGTCGGCGGGACCGGTGAGCAAGCCTGCTGGCGAGGGCAGCCGCCAGTTCCTCCACATCCCGGTGCTTGCGGCGCGGCTCTGCTCTGGTGCACCGCTCGCCCCGAATTTGTCCATCCTGAGTCCGGTCGGTGGCCGGAATTGTGCGTCGTGCATCGTTTCGTATCGACCTCGGCCAAACATGATCGCATTTGGGCCACCACACCTCACAATTTGGGACATGAACTCTTTTTAACAATTCTAACAGGGGTCAATCCGACAGCGGCCATGTCCCTTCGCCTGCGCGCGTCGTGCGCTCGGGACGGAGCTTGTCGTGCCAGGACAACGTAGTTTGGAAGCGAAGTCATGAGTCTTGCGTTGCCGGCGATTGCGATCGAGACGACCGGCTCGGTTGCACGCTGGCGCAGAAGTGTCGCCAGCTGGATCGATGCCGTCGAGGACGGCTGGGCGGTCCCGGCGCTGATCGCGGGGTTCGTTGCAGCCTGGATGGCGTATCTCTCGATCGCCTATGTGGGCGGCGACCTCCATCAGGACGTGATCGAAACCTGGTCGCTGGGCCGCAGCTTCGACTGGGGCTCATCCAAGCATCCGCCACTGATGGGTTGGGCCGCGCGGGCCTGGACGACGGTGTTCCCGCTGACCAGCTGGTCGTTCAACCTGCTGGCGCTGACCAACGGGGCGGTCGGATTGTGGGCGATCGACCTGATCACGCAGCGCTTCGCGCGCGGCGACAAGCGCCTCGTTGTACTGCTGTTGCTGATGCTGCTGCCGATCTATCAGCTGCACGCACAACGGTTCAATGCCAACGCCGTGCTGCTATCGAGCTGGCCACTCGCAACCTACTGCTTCCTGCGCTCGTTCGAAACCCGCCATCTCGGCTGGGCCGTTGCGGCGGGCGCGACCGCCGCTCTCGCCATGCTCGGCAAGTACTACTCGATCTTCCTGATCGCCAGCTTCGCGGTCGCCGCGCTGTGTCACCGTGATCGACGGGCCTATTTCACGTCGTGGGCGCCGTGGATCGCCGGCCTCTCCGGCCTTATCGCACTCGCGCCTCATCTCTACTGGCTCGCCACGACAGGCGCCCAGCCGTTTTCGCATGCGATCGAGCATCACGTCGGCAAGGCGGCCGCGGCCGCCTTGGTCGAGGGTGGTGGATTTCTTCTCGCGATCGCCGGCATCGTCGGCGTGCCGGGCCTCATATGGCTGGGGATGACGCGGCCCCGCCCGGGTCGCGTGTTGAACGACGCGCTCAGTCTCGCCCCGGGGCTCCGGCTGCTGGCGATGATCAGCATCGGCACCGTGATCTTGCCCGCATTGGTCTCTGTGGTCTTCGGCACCGACATGCCGCCTCTGTGGGGCCTGCAGGGCGTGTTTCTGTTCGTCGTCGTGATCGTGTGCGGCGCCAGCTACGATGTCCCCCGCGACATGACGATCAATCTCGCCGCGGCCACGATCGGGATTGCGGCCTTCGCCGCCACCGTGGTTGCGCCCCTTCACGCCCTGTACCGGAACTACGTTCCGCTCAGCGAAGGCCGCAACTTCTATGAGCCCGCCATCCTGGAGCTGACACGGCTTTGGCACGCCGCGTCGAACAGTGAGCTTCCCGCGGTGGGCGGCGATGACGGCCTCGCCTTTGCCGCCGCCTTCTACAGTCCCGACCATCCGCGCTACGAGATCAGCCTCGTGCATCCGCACGAGCTGCAACTCCAGGATACGGCGCAGGGCTGGGCCGCCTTGTGCTATGATACCGACATTTCCTGCATCTCCGGCATGCAGGTCGCAGCCTCGCGCGCCAGGCATTGGGTCCGTACCGACTTCACGCTGAGGACCAACCTGTTCGGCTGGCGAGGCGCGAGCCAGGGCTTCGTTGCGCTGATCGTGCCACCGGACGATAGCCGTCCCGGCGAGCCCGGCCAAGACGTCGTCGAGCATCTCGGCAGCGCGAGCAGCATGCCGTCCGCAGCGAACTGATCAACGCGTCATTCGTCATTCCGCAGCCGGCGAGACCATCGATGGCGGCGGTTTCTGCTCGTGACCCTTGCCGGTGTCGTGATCCGGCCCGTCCGTGCCCTCTGCCGGCGCCACGATCAGCCGGCGGCCGAGCCGCCAGAACAGCGAGGCGAGATCGTCCATCACCAGGAACATCGCCGGCACGAACACCAGCGACAGCACGGTCGAGAACAACAGGCCGCCGATGACCGCCAGCGCCATGGGCGAGCGGAACTCACCTCCCGCGCCGACTGCGAGCGCGCTGGGCACCATGCCGGCGACCATCGCGATCGTCGTCATCACGATCGGGCGCGCACGCTTCATGCCGGCGTCGATGATCGCCTCGTCGCGCGGCTTGCCGGCATGGATCGACTCGATCGCGAACTCGACCAGCATGATGGCGTTCTTGGTGACGATGCCGAGCAGCATCAGGATGCCGATGAACACCGGGATCGTCAGTTGCTTGCCCGTGAGCAGCAGGGCGCCGATGGCGCCGCCGATCGACAGCGGCAGCGAGAACAGGATCGTGATCGGCTGCAGGAAGGTGCCGAACAGCAGCACCAGCACTGCGTACACCATCATCAGCCCCGCCGTCATCGCCGAGATGAAGCCGTCCGACAATTCATTCAGGCTTTCGGCATCGCCCGACGGCTTCACCTTCACGATCTTCGGCAAGGTCTTCATGACCGGCAGTTCGTCGATCTGCCGGGTGGCATCACCCAGCGCGGCGAAGCCGACGAGGTCGGCCGCGACCGTTGCCTGCCGCTCGCGATCGTAGCGGTTGATGCTGGTCGGCCCCTGGTCGAGCTTGATGTCGGCAACCACCGATAACGGCACGCCCCCCTTCTCGCCGTGCTGACCGAGCGGCACGCGCAGCTGCTCGAGCGTCTTCACATTGGCGCGGGCGGCGTCTTCGAGCTGCACGCGGATCGGCACGAGGCGGCCGCCGGCGTCAAACTTCGCCAGCGCCGGGCCGACGTCGCCGATCGTGGCGACGCGGATCGTCTGCGACAGGCTCTCGGTCGAGACGCCGAGGCGGGCGGCAAGATCGGCGCGCGGCTGAATGCGCAGCTCCGGCCGGTCGAGCGAGGTTTCCGAGATCACGTTGGAGATGATCGGGATCCGCCGCATCTGCGAGGCGAGCTCACTCGCGACGTTATCGACGATCTTGCTGTCGGAGCCGGTGACGACGAGTGAAATCGCGCGCAGGCCGTTCTCGTCCACGAACCAGAACCGGATGTCGGGAACGTTGCCGAGCTCGTCGCTGATCTCCTTCTCGAGCTCCCGCTGGGTGATCTTGCGCTCGGTCTTGGGCGTGTAGTTGATGATCATCGCAGCACGACGCACCTCCATCACGCCGGCCGGCGACCGGCCGCCATCGACGAACACGCTCTTGACCTCGGGCCGCCGGCGCAGGCGCGCGACGACGTCCTCGGTGACCGTTTCGGTGAAGGCGAGCTGAGAACCGGGCGGCAGCTCCAGGGCCATGAACGAGCGCGCCGCGTCCTGCGCCGGCAGGAAGCCCTGCGGCAGCAGGGTCACGCTCCAGATCGAGGCCGCGAAGATGCCGAAGCCCACCACGATGGTGATGAAATAGTGCCTCACCGACCAGGTGACGAGGCGGTGATAGGCCCGCAGCAACCGCCCGGGAGGCGGCTCGTCGTGATCGTGATGCTTGAGGAAATAGGCCGCCAGCATCGGCGTCACGAAACGCGCGGCGAGCAGCGAGAACAGCACCTGCACCGACACCGTGATGCCGAACTGCTTGAAGAACTGGCCGGCGATGCCCGACATGAAGCTCGCCGGCGTGAAGATCGCGATGATGGTGAGGCTGATCGCGATCACGGCCAGACCGATCTCGTCGGCGGCCTCGATCGCGGCGCGATAGGGCGACTTGCCCATTCGCATGTGGCGGACGATGTTCTCGATCTCGACGATGGCGTCGTCGACCAGGATGCCGGTCGACAGCGTGATCGCGAGGAACGACACCATGTTCAGCGAGAAACCGAGCAGGTCCATGGCCCAGAAGGCCGGAAAGATCGACAGCGGCAACGAGATCGCCGCGATCATCGTGGCCCTGATGTCGCGCAGGAACAGAAGCACGATGATGACCGCGAGAATGGCCCCCTCGAACAGCGTCGAGATCGCGGCTTCGTAGTTGCCCTTGGTGTAGTCGACCGAGGTGTCGATCAGCTTCAGATCGACGTCGGGATAGGCGGTCTTCAGCGTATCGATGCGCTTCTGCACGGCGGCTGCCACCACGACGTCGCTCGCACCCTTGGCGCGCTTGATGCCGAGCGCGACGACGGGCTCGCCATTGAAGCGCGCGAAGGTGCGGCGATCCGCGATGGTATCGGTCACGGTGCCGAGATCATCGAGCCGCACCTCGCCGCCGCCGAACAGCGGGATCATCGTGCCGGCAAGATCGTTCAGCGTCTTGGCGCCGGCCAATGTGCGGATGGCCTGATCGTTCTTGCCGATCTCGGCGCGGCCGCCGGCGAGATCGACATTGGTGCCGCGCAGGCTCTGGCTGACATTGACGGCCGTCAGCCCCATCGCCTGCAGCCGATCGGGGTCGAGCGAGACCAGGATCTCACGCTCGACACCGCCGATGCGCTCGACCTGGCTGACGCCGCGCACGCCCTGCAGCTCGCGCTTGACCACGTCATCGACAAAGAACGACAGCTGCTCCGGCGTCTTGCCCGGCGAGATCGCGGCGTAGGTCACGATCGGCAGGCCGATCTTGTCGACGCGCGAGATCAGAGGCTCGGTCACGTTCTGCGGCAGGTCGGCGCGGACCCGCGTCACCGCGTCCTTGACGTCGTTGAGCGCGCGGTCGGTGTTGGTCTCCAGCGCGAACTGGATCGTGGTCACCGACAGGCCGTCGGTGATCGAGGACGAGATGTGGCGCACGCCTTCGACGCCGGAGACGCCGTCCTCGATCGTCTTGGTGACCTGCGATTCGAGTTCCGCGGGCGCCGCGCCGAACTGCGAGACCGCGACCGAGATCACCGGGATGTCGGCATTCGGCAGCCGCGTCACCGCGAGCTTGGTGAAGCTGATCCAGCCCAGCAGCAAAAGGATGATGGAGAAGACGACGGATGGCAGCGGGTTGCGGATCGACCATGCCGAGATATTCAAAGCCATCAGCGTCCCCGTATCCGATCGAGGTCTTCTGCGAACATGGTCTTGATCTGGTCGCCGTCATGCAGCGAGCTGCCGGCGTCGGCGACCACGATCTCGTCGACGGCAAGCCCATCGAGGATCTCCGACGACGTCTCCGAGACCAGGCCGACCCGGACCCGGCGGGTCTCAACCGTGTTGCCCTTCACCACCTGCACGGTGAGATGATCGATCGCGGTGCTGGGAACGGCGACACCGCAGCTCCGCCGCGCGTCGATATCGATGGTCGCCCGCGCGAACATGCCGACCTTCAGCTGCGGATTGCCGGTGAGCGAGATCCTGACCCGCCCGAGCTGGGTGGTGCGGTCGATCTGCGGCGAGACGACGCGCAGCCGGCCGATGATGTCGGGCGTGTTGTCGCGGCTGATCCGCACCGGCGCGCCGGGGCTGAGCTTCAGGAGGTGGCCACTCGGCACCTCGGCTTCCAGCTCGAGGTCGTTGTTCACCGCGATGCGGAACATCGGGCCGGCCTGTGGTGACGCCGGCGCGCCCGCGATGGTGCGGACCTCGGTCACGAGCCCGGCGGCGGGCGCGCGCAGCGACACCG
>JBARNF010000219.1:0-2954 GCA_049802835.1 Bradyrhizobium sp. | reverse complement strand
GGTCACAGCAACAACACGTCTGAGCCAGCGCATTCCTACAATTAACTGATACTTGACGGCGCGCGCCTGGAAGGCAGGGCTGTTCAGTTCTCTGAACTGTGAGGCATTTTCCCGATTCCCGGCTCGGTAGATATGTGAATCTATATGCGACAACCCGAATCGGAGGTTGTCGCATGCAGGCGTCGCTGCTGGAGATTTTGCGCGAGATACCGGACCATCGTCGGCGAGAAGGCAAGCGGTTCGATTTGGCGACCGTGCTGCTTTACTCGATCCTCGCCATGGTCGCCGGCGCGAATTCCTACCGGCAGATGCACGAATTCATCCGTGCGCATCTGCAACGGCTCAATGAGGCGTTTGGCTTGGAGCTGCCTTATTCTCCGTCCTACACCGGATTGCGTCTGATCCTGCAAAGCATCGACCCGGCGGCGCTGGAGACGGCGTTCCGTCGTCACGCCGCGAGCTTGCCGCCTCCGCCGCAGGCAGAGGAGCTGACCGCAATCGCCGTTGACGGAAAAACGCTGCGCGGCAGCTTCGACGCCTTCGCTGATCGCAAGGCCGCGCATATGATGTCGGCGCTGCGTCACGTCGACCAGATCGTGCTCGCACATGTGATGGTGGCGGAAAAGAGTAATGAAATTCCTGCGGCGCCCGAATTGATCGAAGCCTTGGGGCTGAAGGATTGCCTGTTCACGCTCGACGCCGAACATTGCCAAAAAAATTGTTCGAACGCGTGATTGCATGCGGCAATCATCTGCTGACGCAGGTGAAAGACAATCAACCCAAGCTGCGGAGCCGGCTCGAACTGGGCGCCGCGGGCCGCAAGCCGAGCGGCTATGCAAAGAGCATGGCGAAAGGCCGCAACCGTTGGGAGACGCGCGAACTGACGGTCTTTCCCGCCAAGGCGTGGTTCCGCCATACGCCTTGGGAGCCGCTGATCAAAACCGTATTGCGGCTTGAGCGCACGGTTTGCCGGCGCAATCCGGCGACCGGGCTTTGCAAACAAACGACGGAGATCGTCTTTTGGGTTTCTTCCGCCGTCGGCTCGCCGCCGGAACAATGGAACGAATGGATCAGAGGCCATTGGCGCATCGAGAACGGCAGTCATTATGTGCGCGACGTCGCCTTCGCCGAAGACGCCTCGCGCATCCGCAAAAACCCCGACATCGTCGCACGCATACGCTCATTCGCCTACAATCTGCTGCGCGCAGACGGCTGCCAAAACATCAAAAACGCCAGATGGCGCAACGCTATCGATCTCAACGAAGTCCTAATTTTACTGTGTCATAAGATGGCGAATGGGATATTTTGAGGATTCACGCTCGATTCGGAGGGGGCTGTGGATCGAAATGGCTTGGATCCAGGGAGTGAAGGTCGGTTCGCTGCGTTCGTTGAGTCGATGTCGTCGATCTTGGGACATGCGGATCGTATCGCGCCGTTTCGTTCCTATTGCACCGGCTTGATCCTTCCGGGCGAACGCAAGAGCGTCGAACCGATTGCCGCGCGTGTCGAGCCCAATCGTGTCGAGGCCGCGCATCAATCGCTCCACCATTTCGTCGCGAAGGCCGAGTGGTCCGATGAAGCGATGTTGAGGCAGGTGCGCACTCATGTTCTTCCGATGATCGAGAAGCATGGAGCCATAAAAGCGTGGATCATCGATGACACGGGGTTCCCCAAGCAGGGCGTTCATTCGGTCGGCGTGACGCGACAATATTGCGGGCAACTCGGCAAACAAGACAATTGTCAAGTCGCCGTATCTTTGTCAGTCGCCAACGATCACGCAAGTCTGCCGATCGCCTTTCGGCTTTATCTGCCGGAAGATTGGGCTAAGGACTCGGGGCGTCGCAGTAAGGTTGGCGTTCCCGAGGACGTCGTCTTCAAGACCAAACCGCAGATCGCGCTCGATCAAATCCGCGTCGCGCAAGCAGAAGGTGTGCCGGCTGGCGTCATTTTGGCCGACGCCGGTTATGGGATCAATACGGCGTTCCGAACTGCGTTGATGAAGATGGGCCTGACTTATGTTGTCGGCATTCAGTCCTCCGCGCGCCTCTGGTCTTCGGGAACCGGTCCGTTGCCGCCCAAGACATGGACGGGCCAAGGACGCCCTCCGACGCTCCTGCGACGCGATGCGCAAAACAAACCCATGTCGACCAAACAACTGGCGATGTCGCTCCCGGAAGATGCTTGGCATGAGATCGCATGGCGCGAAGGCACGAACGAAAATCTCGCCTCCCGTTTCGCTGCTGTTCGAGTTCGACCTGCCCATCGCGACTATTGGCGTTCGACGCCTCATGCCGAAGAATGGCTTCTCGTCGAATGGCCCGAAGCTGAAAGCCAGCCGACCAAATATTGGCTTTCGACCTTGCCGCCGGACACGACCATCTCGGCGCTCGTCGAACACGCCAAATTGCGCTGGCGGATCGAGCGGGATTATCAGGAACTCAAACAAGAACTCGGCCTCGATCATTACGAAGGACGAGGGTGGCGCGGCTTTCACCACCACATGGCTCTCTGCGTCGCAGCCTATGGATTCCTGGTCTCCGAGAGGAGTCTGATTCCCCCCTCAGGCGTCAAAACGACGATCCTCGAAGCGTCTCGCTTATCCGACGGTTATCGACCCCGCGGATCCGCCGATCAGACCCGAACGCCACGTCGTCTCATCAATCGCGAGCATCCGCACGAGGTTGGCGCGCGCCTTGGTGCGACGGCTGTTCCGATGTCCGTGTTGCCAACGAAAAATCCAGCGGCAACCTTTATGACACAGTAAAATTAGAGGCTGACTGAAAAAGTAGTTGAGTGACTTCAGGAGGTTGTGATTCCTTCGGATTTACGAGATTCGAGGGATTCACGATGGCCTGGACTGAAATCACCCGACGCAAGTATCGTCGCGATGGATTGCGTTACGCAAGTCATTTGACGGACGCGGAATGGGCGTTGATCGAGCCGCTGTTGCCGCC
>JBARNF010000218.1:0-1638 GCA_049802835.1 Bradyrhizobium sp. | reverse complement strand
AGCGCCTGGTCGCGCAGGCAATGGCCTTCCTCCAGCAGGATCAGCCGCTGCGGATCGAAATCGGGCGCCGCCAGCAGCGCCGTCTCCGGCCGCGGATCGTCGGCGGGCGCCGCGAGCAGGAACGGATCGTCGAACAGCCGGGCGGTCTCCAGCTCCGGTTCGGCCATCGGCAGCGCCAGCATCAGCACGTCGAGCGCCCCGCGCAGCAATTCCTCCGTCAGCACCCTGGTCTGGGTCTCGCGCAGCTCGATGCGGAGATCCGGATGGCTCTGGTGCAGCGCCGGCAGGATTTTCGGCAGCACGTAAGGGGCGAGCGTCGGAATAATGCCGAGCCGCAGCCGCCCGATCAGCACCCGGCTGTGGTGGGAGGCGAAATCGGCGAGGTCACGCGCGTCGCTGAGGATGTGCTCGGCGCGCCGCACCACCTCTCCCCCGATCTCCGTCAGGATGACCTCGCCCGGCCGCCGTTCGAACAGTTCGGCGCCGAGCTGCAGCTCGAGCTCGCGGATCTGCATGGACAGCGCCGGCTGGGTGACCGAGCAGGCCTGCGCGGCGCGGCCGAAATGGCGATGCCGGGCAAGGGCTTCGAGGTAGCGGAGCTGGCGCAGCGTGAGCATGACGATAAGGGTTTCTGATTGGGAATCCAGAATATACAATTGGACCTGATCGTTGACCAGGCGCAAATGTCGGTCATCCCCCAGCCGCCATTATATTGCTATTATGGCATTCCGCGTGGATCCCAGACCATGAGCAAACCGCCGACCTTGACCACGACGGCCGGGAACCCATTTTTCGACAACCAGAATCCCATCACCGCCGGCCCCGCGGGCTGATGCCGGATGACCAGCGGCTCGAGACGCTCGCCCACCGGAAGCGCGAGCGGCGCACGGTGCACACCAAGGGCTGAGGGGCCTGTGGTGAGCTCGTCAGTTACAGAACACGATCGGAGAAAAACATGGACGCAAAGACTGACACCAGCGCGGGCAAGTGCCCGTTCACCGGCGGCACCCGCGGACACAGGAACCGCGACTGGTGGCCGGACGCGCTGGAAATCGAGATGCTGCATCGGAACTCGTCGCTGTCCGATCCGATGGGCAAGGATTTCGACTACGCCAAGGAGTTCAAGACACTCGACCTCGATGCCGTGATCAAGGACCTGCAGGCCTTGATGACGGAGTCGCAGGAGTGGTGGCCGGCCGACTTCGGCCACTACGGCGGGCTCATGATCCGCATGGCGTGGCACAGCGCGGGCACCTACCGCATCACCGACGGCCGCGGCGGCGCCGGCGCCGGCCAACAGCGGTTCGCGCCGCTCAATTCCTGGCCCGACAACGCCAACCTCGACAAGGCGCGGCGGCTGCTGTGGCCGATCAAGCGGAAATACGGCCGGAAGATTTCCTGGGCCGACTTGATCGTCCTCGCCGGCAATGTCGCGCTCGAGTCGATGGGGTTCAAGACCTTCGGCTTCGCCGGTGGCCGCGCCGACGTGTGGGAGCCCGAAGAGCTCTACTGGGGCCCCGAGGGCACGTGGCTGGGCGACGAACGCTACAGCGGCGAACGCCAGCTCTCGGAGCCGCTCGGCGCCGTGCAGATGGGCCTCATCTACGTCAATCCGGAAGGGCCGAACGGCAATCCGGA
>JBARNF010000217.1:0-2031 GCA_049802835.1 Bradyrhizobium sp. | reverse complement strand
TGACACCCCTGTTCTTCCATTGACCCCATATTGACGGTGCGACTTCGGCCGAAGCCGCTTCGACAAACTGATTGGTAAATGCCTGGGTCGGACGGCTGGCTTGCCGAGGCCGCGCCCGGTCGATCTGCGCCGCTGATCCCGCTGCGTCATTAGCTGTCAGCCGCTGCAGGGTTGCACAAGCTTTCTTGAATTTCGATGGTCTGATATCATTTTAGAAGACAGGAGCTCGACTTTGGCCACGATGATTTCGGAGGTTTATGATGCGTTCATTGCGGCTGGCGCGCCCGAAGACAAGGCGGCCGAGGCGTTGGCCGGTGGCTTATCCCGTTGACTCAGGTCGCTCTAGATGTAGTGTGTTGTGAGGTCGGCCGCGTGAGGTCGCCAGGACGTACCCCCGATGGCTAGGGCGCGCTCGCTTTCCGAATTCCAGAAGGCATTTTCTGACGAAGCGAGCTGCGTTGCGTTCTTGTTCAAACGACGCTGGCCGGACGGTTTCATCTGCCCTGGCTGCAGCGAACGCCGCGCGGCGGTGCTGAAAAGCCGACCGCGTTTGTACGAATGCCTTGATTGTGGTCGACAAACCTCGATCACGGCGGGCACGGCGATGCATCGCTCCAAGCTGCCGCTGACGGCATGGTTTTGGGCCGCGCATCTCATGGCGACGCATTCCAACGGTATGTCGGCGCGACAATTGGAGGACCAACTCGGCGTCACCTACAAGACCGCCTGGCTGCTGACGCAGAAGTTGCGACGATCGATGGTCGATCCGGATCGCGAACCACTGGAGGGGGTCGTCGAAGTCGATCAAGCGGAAATTCCCTTCCGTGAAGGCGATGCGTTCTTCGAACCCGGCAATGCCGGCAAAATCCTCGTCATCGGGGCCGTCGAGGTGATCGATCGCGGCGTCAATCAAGCTAGGCCGCGACGCAAGCACGCCAAATACCTCGATACACGTTCTGGCCGCATCCGCCTTGCCATGATCGCCAACAATTCCGCCAGGTCGATCGAAGCGTTCGTAAAGGCCAACGTGAAGCGCGGAACCACGCTGATTACCGATGGCCACGCGTCCTATCCGGGATTGACCGGCTATCGGCACGATCCACGCATCGTCGGCAAGATGGCGGGCCACATTGTCTTGCCGTGGATCCATCGCGCTTTCTCGTTGATGAAACGATGGAGCCTCGGCACATATCACGGCCTGCGCCGCAAGCACGTCGACACGTATCTCAATGAATTCGTTTTTCGCTACAATCGCCGCTTCCACCGGCATGTTTCATTTGAAGCCCTGCTTGGGCTCGCCGCACATTACGAGCCGGCGAGCTATTGGGATATCGTCAAACGAGACAATCCTCGCAAGCGTGCTGAAACGCTCAGGCGTACGCCGCGCCGCGGCAAGACGGCCACCGGAATGCGCCAGGACGGCGCGCCGCCCGCACAGGGCGTCAGACGAGATCAACCCATCAAACCGGCATAGCCACTATATATAGACGAACCTGAGTCAACGGGATAAGCCACTCGGCGCGTCGCCCCCTGTGGGGACAGAAACGGTCTGCGCTAGACTGTCGGCGGAAGGGAGCGGCCGACCAACGTTTGGTGGCATGTAACCCCGCACAAAAACCTGGTCCATGGGCTATTGCGCACTTGAGAGTGGTGACGCCGATCGGCGATCCCGTTTAGGAAGTTGATTGACTGCGCGGCCCAACCCTTCCGGCTTCGGAAGGAGGGATGGAGATGGTTCGGAACAGATCGACCGACAAGATCAGTCGCGCAATGCCTTTGGTTCACCCGAACGCAGCTGCGATCGACATCGGGGCGACCATGCACATGGCTGCCGTGAGCGCAGATCGTACGCCTGAGCCGGTGCGCAGCTTCGGGACCTTCACGGCCGATCTACGTCGGTTGGTCGATTGGTTTACCGAATGTGGTGTCGATACGGTCGTGATGGAGTCCACGGGCGTGTACTGGATTCCAATCTTCGAACTTCTCGACACCAGGGGTTTTGCGGTTTTCGTCGTCAACGCACGCGATGCC
>JBARNF010000216.1:0-2184 GCA_049802835.1 Bradyrhizobium sp. | reverse complement strand
GGCGATCGTCTGCGCGCAATGGGTGGCCGAGAGCGTGGCCGGTGCGCCGCGTGGCGTCAGCAAACCGATTGCGACGGCTGCGCTTCCGCCTTCGTCCGATCCGTCCGCGGTGCGGCCGCTGCTGTCGAATGCGCTCGGTGTGTTGCGCGATCGCAGCGCGATCGCGGCTGCCGTTCGCAGCCTTCTGCCGCTGGCGGACGGCGCAGGCGCGGCGGCGGATCCGGCCCTGGTCGGCCTGATGATCGCCGTTGCGGCCCATGCCAGCGAGGAGAGTCGCGGCGCGCATTTCCGTAACGATTTCCCGGACGCGTTGCCTGTCGCGCAGCCGTCCAGATTGACCCTGTCCCAGGCGACCGCGGCCGCGCGGCACATCGCCGGGACCGCGCAGCCATCGCTCAGGAGCGCCCTGCCATGACCCTCAATCCGCTTTCGCCCTTGATGTACGAGCCGTTGGTGCGTGCGGCGCTGCTGGAGGATCTCGGCCGCGCCGGCGACATCACCACCGATGCGATCGTGCCGGCCGAGAAGCCTGCGTCGTTGATGCTGCGCGCCCGCCAGGACGGCGTGATCGCGGGTCTCGATGTCGCCCGCTGCGCCTTCCAGACGGTCTCGCCCGACGTGCGCATGGAGATCGCGCGGCCCGACGGCAGCGCCGTGAAACCCGGGGATATGATCGCCACCATCAGCGGGCCAGCGCGCGCGTTGCTGACCGGCGAGCGTACAGCGCTCAACTTCCTCTGCCATCTGAGCGGCGTCGCCACGGCGACAGCATCGCTGGTCGCGGCGGTGAAGGGCACGCATGCGCAGATCGTCTGCACCCGAAAGACCACGCCGGGGCTGCGCGCCCTGGAGAAATATGCGGTGCGCGCCGGCGGCGGCGGCAATCATCGCTTCGGGCTCGATGACGCGGTCCTGATCAAGGACAATCACGTCGCGATCGCCGGCGGCATCAGGCCTGCGATCACGCGGGCAAGGGCGCATGCCGGCCATCTCGTCAAGATCGAAGTCGAGGTCGACACCTTGGCGCAGCTCGAGGAGGCGCTGGCGCTGGGTGTCGATGCGGTGCTGCTCGACAACATGACGACCGCGCAACTCGAACAGGCCGTCGCGATGACTAGCGGCATGGCCATCACGGAAGCCTCCGGCCGCATCACAGTGGCGACCGCGCCCGCCATCGCCGCCACGGGCGTCGATCTGATTTCGGTGGGATGGATCACACATTCGTCCGCCGCGCTGGATATCGGGCTGGATGATGGGTGATCGACATCTCACAATGATCAGCCCCTCAAGGCTGCGATCAGCTTCGCCGCGTTCTCTTCGAGCAGCTTCGGGTCCTCCTTGCGGCTCGCCGGGGGCAGCAGGGCATCGCCGTTGTGGCGCGGCATGATGTGGACGTGCAGGTGGAACACCATCTGCCCGCCGGCGTGCTCGTTGAACTGCTGCACGGTGATGCCGTCGGCCGCGAAGGCGGTCTTGGCGGCGCGGGAGATCGTGCGCACGGCGCGGCCGACATGGAGATAGTCTTCCTCGGAGATGTCGAGGATGTTGCGGGCAGGGGCCTTCGGGATCACCAGGGTATGCCCCGTCACGCGCGGCATGATGTCGAGGAACGCCAGCACGTGGTCGTTCTCATAGACCTTGGCGCAGGGAAATTCGCCGCGCAGGATCTTTGCGAACGGATTGTTGGGATCGTAGGCGGTCATAGACAGTCCCTCGGCGGTTCCTCTTTGATGGCCTTACTCTCACCGCGGCGTGCTGCAGGTCAAGACGGCTCGTCGCTGTCCTTGCGGAACGGGGCGGCCTCGGCCAGCTCACGGCCGGCCTCCTCGACATAGGCGCGCTCGCGCTTGAGGTAGTCGTCGATGGCGCGGCGCAGGCCGCGGTCGGCGATGTAATGCGCTGAAAAGGTGGTCTGCGGCAGGTAGCCGCGCGCGATCTTGTGCTCGCCCTGGGCGCCCGCTTCGACCACTTTCAAGCCGCGCTGAATGGCGAAATCGATCGCCTGGTAGTAGCAGACCTCGAAATGCAGGAATGGGTGGTGCTCGATGGCCCCCCAGTTGCGGCCGAACAGCGTGTCCGAGCCGATGAAGTTGATCGCGCCGGCGATCCAGCGCCCGTCGCGCTTGGCCATCACCAGCAGGACATCCTCAGGCATGCTCTCGCCAATCAGGGAGAAGAACTTGC
>JBARNF010000215.1:0-3204 GCA_049802835.1 Bradyrhizobium sp. | reverse complement strand
GAAGGTGCTGGTGGGCAAGCGCCACGACAAAGTCGTGTTCATGCCCGGCAAGTTCGTCTTCCCCGGTGGTCGCGTCGACAAGACCGACCATCGCATCCCGGTCGCAGCGCCCATGCCGGCCGAGCTCAAAGCCAATCTGTTCAAGGGACGGCCGCAGACCTCAGCGTCGCGCGCGAAGTCGCTGGCGATTGCCGCCATCCGCGAAGCCTGTGAGGAAACCGGCCTGTGCCTCGGACGCAAGGTGGAAGGCCCTGCCGCCAAGCTCGACGGCCGGCTTGAAGGCCCCTGGGCGCCATTTTCCGAGGCCGGCCTCCTGCCCGATCCGTCAGGCCTGTTCCTGATCGCGCGCGCCATCACCCCGCCCGGCCGCATCAAGCGCTTCGACACCCGCTTCTTCACCGCCGACGCCTCCGCCATCACCCACCGTGTCGAGGGCGTCATCCATGCCGACGCCGAGCTGGTCGAGCTGGTCTGGGTCGAGCTCGGCTCCAGGCCGCTCGCCGATTTGCATCCGATGACCAGGAACGTGCTGACCGAGCTCGACCGGCGTCTCGCCACCGGCCCATTGCGCCACGACGCAGCGGTGCCGTTCTTCCACTTCTACGGCGGCAAGATGCAGAAGGACGTGCTGGGCGGCTGAGCGCAATCATCGCGACGGCGCACCGCTTCAGTGAACCGCTTCAGTGATCAGTCGTGAACGATGGCGGTCGCCTCGATTTCGACTCGGGCGGTGGCGGGCGTGAGACCTGCGACTTTCACGAGCGTGCTGGCTGGCCGAACCGCACCGAAGGCTTCGCGGTGCGCGCGGGCCACCGCATCGGTGTCCGCCATGTCGGTCACGTAGACCACCGTCCGCACCACGTGGCGGAGATCAGCCCCGGCCTGCTGCAGGGCCTCGGCGATGATGCCAATCACGCTCCTCGCCTGGCCGTAAGCATCGCAGTCCAAATCAGCACCGCGCGCGGTCGTTCCAGAAACGAAGACCTGGTTGCCGACCCGCACCGCCCGCGCATAACCATAGGTGTCCTCGAACGGATAGCCGGAAAAGATATTGAGCCTCTCTGACAAGCCAGTGCTCCTTGCTAACTGCGATGACATCCCAATTTCCGCCTCCGGCGATAGGCACCGGTGCCGTCCTGCCACCTTCATGCCGGCAGGATGCACAAGGACGCGCTGGGCGGCGAGGCTCATGGGTAGTAGAGTAGGCCACACCTGTTGTGGAGCCAAAAGTCCATGAAGCAGTCTCTGGCCCGTCTCCTCTCCCTCCTCTCGGCTGCGCTATTGACGCTCGTTGCACCACCGGCTCATGCCGAGCTCGACGTCGTCGCGTTGAAAGATGTAATCGCCGCAGCCCTCGAGCGCGACTATCCCGCGCTCGACGTCCTCTACAAGGATCTGCACGCCCATCCCGAGCTCGCCTTCCAGGAGGTCAAAACTGCGGCGAGATTGGCTGCCGAGATGCGCGCGCTCGGTTTCGAGGTGACCGAGAAAGTCGGCAAGACCGGACTCGTCGCGCTCTATCGCAATGGCGAGGGACCGACCATCATGGTGCGCACCGAGCTCGATGCGCTGCCGATGGAGGAGAAGACCGGCCTGCCCTATGCCAGCCGCGACAAGGCCAGTTGGAACGGGCGCGAGACCTTCGTCGCCCATAGTTGCGGCCACGACATCCACATGGCGAGCTGGATCGGCACCGCCAAGACGCTTGTCGGCCTCAAGGACAAGTGGAACGGCACCTTGATGTTCATCGCTCAGCCAGCGGAGGAAGAAGTCTCGGGAGCGAAAGCCATGCTGGCTGACGGGCTCTTCACCCGCTTTCCGAAACCCGATGTCGGCTTCGCCCTGCACGATGGCGGCTTCGCCTATGGCTCCGTCACGTATCGCGTGGGGATCGGCTCTTCCAACGTGGACGGCCTGTTCGTCCGGTTCCACGGCCGAGGAGGCCACGGCGCAGCACCACAGCAGACCATCGATCCTGTGATGATGGCGGCGCGATTCGTCGTCGATGTGCAAAGCGTGATCAGCCGCGAAAAGGACCCGACCGAATTTGCCGTTGTCGGCATCGGTGCGATTCACGGCGGGACAGCCGGCAACATCGTTCCCGACAATGCGCTGGTCGTGGGCACGATCAGAACGTTCAAGCCCGAGGTCCGCGCCAAGATCGTGGCCGGCGTCGAGCGTACCGCGAAAGCGGTGGCCGCCATGGCCGATGCCCCGCCGCCGCAGATCGAGATCGGCGAGGGTGCGAAGGCGGTCATGAATGATGCGGCGGTGGTTGCGACCGCCGAGAAGGCGCTCCGGGCGGCATTCGGTGACAAGATCAGCATGGTGCCACCAAGCACGACGAGCGAGGACTACTCGGAGTTCGTCGCTGCCGGCGTTCCCTCGATGTTTTTCGGCATCGGGGTCTACGAGCCTGAGCGCGTGGCCGCTGCGCGCAACGGCACCGGTCCACTGCTGCCGCCGAACCATTCCCCGCTATTTGCCCCCGTTCCGAAGCCGACGATCGAGACCGGCGTCACCGCGATGACGCTCGCGGTGCTCTCCGCCTTCGACGAACGCGCACGGGGGAAGTGAGCGGGCAAGATACGGCTCTCGTCATTGCGAGGCGCGTCAGCGCCGAAGCAATCCAGCCCTTCCGTGCAGAAAGAACTGGATTGCTTCGCTACGCTCGCAATGACCGAGATTGTTCTTCCAGCCGGGCCCAAATCGGCAAATCCTTCCGCACCTCGTGACTGGCGCGCTCCGGCGCAGTTCCCATCTATCTCTTCCAGCGTCATCATTGCGGAAGACAGCCATGGCCCCCCGTCAACTCAAGCTCGGCGCGTTCATGCGCCCGGTCTCGATCCATACCGGCGCGTGGCGCTATCCCGGCGCCTGGCCCGACGCCAATTTCAATTTCGCGCACCTGAAGCAGCTGATCCGCAAGCTGGAAGCCGGCAAGTTCGACGCCTTCTTCATGGCGGATCATCTCGCCGTCCTGAACATGCCGGTCAACGCGCTGAAGCGCAGTCACACCGTGACCTCGTTCGAGCCGTTCACTTTGCTGTCGGCGCTGTCGGCGGTCACCGAGCGCATCGGTCTGATTGCAACGGGATCGACGACCTTCGACGAGCCCTATCACGTCGC
The DNA here is from genome assembly GCA_049802835.1 of Bradyrhizobium sp. Classification (GTDB taxonomy): domain Bacteria; phylum Pseudomonadota; class Alphaproteobacteria; order Rhizobiales; family Xanthobacteraceae; genus Bradyrhizobium. Next base: position 75 of record JBARNF010000215.1, on the reverse strand, counting down.
CCGCCGTTTCGCCTCGCTCGATCACATCTCCGGCGGCCGTGCCGGCTGGAACATCGTCACCACCTCCAATCCGGA
>JBARNF010000214.1:0-4252 GCA_049802835.1 Bradyrhizobium sp. | reverse complement strand
GCCGATGGCCGCGCGCGCCGACGCCGCCAGCGACGATTTCGCGATGCGCGCAGTGTCGCAGACGCGGCTCGCTTACGTCGTGACCGGCAATGCCGACGTCGATTCCATCGTCAAGGCGGGCCTGACCGGGCTGACCTTGTTCCTGGCGCAGCGCACGGCGCTGGAAGCCGGCGACCCCGTCGGCATCGATCCGGCTCATGACGAACTCGCCTTCTTCCCGTTGATCTACTGGCCGATCGTGCCCGGCGCGCCGAAGCCGCCGCAGGACGCGATCAACAAGATCGACGCCTACATGAAGCAGGGCGGCACGGTGATCTTCGACACCCGCGACGCGGTCGAGGCTCCGCCCGGCGACAACGGCGCCCAGCAGACACCGGGCATGCAGTCGCTGCGCGACATTCTCTCCTCGCTGGACGTGCCCGAGCTCGAGCCGGTGCCGCGCGAGCACGTCCTGACCAAGACGTTCTATCTGCTGCGCGACTTCCCCGGCCGTTTCACCGCCGGCCAGACCTGGGTCGAGGCGCTGCCGAAGGACGAGGACGAGGACAGTGCATCGCGCCCTGCGCGTGGCGGCGACGGCGTGTCGCCGATCATCATCACATCGAACGACCTGGCCGGCGCCTGGGCGATCCGGCCCGACGGCCAGGCCATGCTGCCGATGGTGCCGGGCGAGCCGCGGCAGCGCGAATTCGCATTCCGCGCGGGTGTCAACATCGTGATGTACACGCTGACCGGCAACTACAAGGCCGACCAGGTGCACGCGCCGGCGCTGATCGAACGGCTCGGGCAATGATGCTAGTTATGTGTCTCGATCGCGCCAGAACCACCGCCGTCATGCCCGGGCTTGTCCCGGGCATCCACGTCCATCCGTTAATGCGGCCCGACGTGGATGGCCGGGACAAGCCCGGCCATGACGTAGCTAGCGAGTTTGCCTCATGAACTACGGCATCGCGTTCACGCCCCTGGTTCCGACGATCGTGCTGTGGCTGGCGATCGGCGCCATCGCCGTCATCGCCGCGCTGCTCTTGATCGGCCGCTCGCGTGCGGCCTGGATCCGGGTCGCGGCGCTCGCGCTCATCGCGCTGGCGCTCGCCAATCCGCAGTTCACCCGCGAGGATCGCGAGCCGCTGAGCTCGGTTGCCGCCGTGGTGGTCGACAAGAGCCCGAGCCAGAATTTCGGCGACCGCAACAAGCAGACGCAAGCGGCCCAGGAGGCGCTGGTCGACAGCCTGAAGAAGATCAAGGGTCTCGAGGTGCGCGTGGTCGATGCCGGCCAGGCCGACGGCGAGACCGACGGCACGCATCTGTTCGGCGCGCTGACCTCCGCGCTGTCGGACGTCCCGGTCGACCGCGTCGCCGGCGCATTCCTGATCACCGACGGGCGTGTGCACGACATCCCGGGCAACGTGGCCGCGCTCGGCTTCCAGGCGCCGCTGCAGGCCCTGATCACGGGCCAGAAGGCCGAGCGCGACCGTCGCGTCGCGATCACCGCTGCGCCCCGCTTCGGCATCGTCGGCCAGCCGCAGACGATCAGCTTCCGGCTCGATGACCAGGGCGTCAGCGGCGAGCGCGCCAAGGTCGTGATCCGGCGCGACGGCGAGGTCATCAGCGAGCGGACGCTGACCAGCGGCCAGAGCGCCAATGTCGACGTCGACATCAAGCACGAAGGCCAGAACATCGTCGAGATCGAGGCCTCGCCGCTCGACAACGAGCTCACCCTCGTCAACAACCGCGCGGTGGTCTCGATCGACGGTGTGCGTGACAAGCTGCGCGTGCTCCTGGTGTCGGGCGAACCGCATTCGGGCGAGCGCACCTGGCGCAACCTGCTGAAGTCGGACGCCAGCGTCGATCTCGTGCACTTCACCATCCTGCGCCCGCCGGAGAAACAGGACGGCACGCCAATCAACGAGCTGTCGCTGATCGCGTTTCCGACCCGCGAGCTGTTCCAGCAGAAGATCAACGAATTCCAGCTGATCATCTTCGACCGCTACGCCCGCCAGGGCGTGCTTCCGATCGCCTATTTCGACAACATCGCCCGCTACGTGCGCAACGGCGGCGCGGTGCTGGTCTCGGCCGGCCCGGACTACGCCTCCAACACCAGCATCTGGCGCACGCCGCTCGACTCGGTACTGCCGGCCGAGCCGGTCGGCGTGACCGAAAAGCCGTTCTATGCGCACCTCTCGGATGCCGGCAAACGCCATCCGGTGACGCGTGGGCTCGAGGGCTCCGCCTCCGAGCCGCCGCACTGGAGCCGCTTCTTCCGCACCGTCGAGACGCGCAATGCGGTCAGCCCGCCGGTCATGACCGGCGCCGTCGGCAAGCCGCTGCTGCTGCTGTCGCGCTTCGGCGAGGGCCGCGTCGCGCTGTTGTTGTCCGACCATATCTGGCTGTGGGCACGCGGCTATGAAGGCGGCGGTCCGCACCTCGACCTTCTGAGAAGGATGTCGCATTGGCTGATGAAGCAGCCAGATCTCGACGAGGAGGCGCTGCGGCTGCAGATCCAGGGCAAGGACCTCGCGGTGATCAGGCAGACGATGGCCGACACCGTCCCACCCGTCACCGTGACCTCGCCCTCGGGCACGACGCGCGAGCTCACCCTGAACCAGGGCGATCCCGGCGAGTGGCGGGCAACGCTGCCGGCCAACGAGCTCGGCCTGTGGCAGGCCACCGACGGCACCTTGAAGGCGCTGATCAATGTCGGCCCGACCAACCCAAAGGAGTTCTCGGAGGTCACCTCGACCACCGAAACCCTGAAGCCGCTGACGCAGGCGACTGGCGGCGATACGCGCCGCATCGCCGATGGATCGAGCCTCGACATGCCGCGCATCGTCCCTGTCAGGTCGTCGACGCTGTTCAGCGGCGACGGCTGGATGGGCGTGCGGATACGCGACGCGAGCGTGGTCAAGGGCGTCGGTGTGCTGCCGATGTTTGCAGGCCTGATCGGACTGCTGCTGCTGCTCGGCGCGCTGGCCGCGACCTGGGTGCGCGAGGGACGTTGAGGCCGGCGCGGTACAACGACTAAGTTGCCTGCAGGATAAGCTTGGACGATGAGCCAATCAGCATCACAAGCTCATGCCTTATATCGCCAAGTCGTCATCACGAGGAAGGTCTGGACGATTCGCGATCAACTCGGTTTCCCGGCTCCAATGAATGGAGACGGAAGCCGCGCGCAACCATTCTGGTCGTCCTTGCGGCGTGCTCAAAAAAGTATTGCCACCGTGCCTGCCTTCTCGCAGTTCGAGACGGTCGAAATTGCCCTCGCTGCGTTTCTCGATCGCTGGCTACCCGGTCTGGAAAAAGATCGGATCCTGGTTGGCCTCAACTGGACCGGCGAGCGAGCGACCGGATACGACGTGGACACAGAGGCAGTCAGAGCTGAACTGAACGTGCACATCGGCAATGGCGATGCTGATCGGAAATAACCGAAGGCTGGCGCAAGCGGGGCGTGGCACGAAGGGCACAGCAAACCGGATTTCGCGCGCTGCCTCCGTGCGCCGATTGACAGCAACGAAGCCACCCTGCGATGTTACATTGTAACAACAGCTGAGCCTCTCAGCTGAACGGGGTGGCCAATCGACATGAGCCAACGCTGGCCATGAGCTGGTTTCGCGCGAACATCAAGGATGGCTCGCGGCTGGCGCTGTTCGCGCTGCTGCTGCAGTTCGCGCTCGCCTTCGGCCATGTTCATTGGCTCGCGGCTCAGCCTCACGACTCCGCCGGCGTCACGGCGCAGCAGCTTCGCGCCGGATCCTCGCCCGCCGATCAGGATGGGGATCAGCAGCCGCCAGCGGATGGCTGCGCCATCTGTGCCGTCATGGCGATGGCGCAATCGATCCTGCTGTCGCCCGCGCCGGTTCTGACTCTTCCCGACGCGGTCTCATTTCGTCTGCCCGATGCGATCGCCGCCACCGCAACGGCTGTCGCCGTCAGCACGGCGTTCCAGCCGCGCGCCCCTCCTCTCGCCTGATCTGAGCCGCTCGACATGCTGCGACCGCTGCGCTCACGCGCGCAGCGGCAGCGTTCAGGAAAGGATCCGTCGCACGACGACGGCAGGCGCATCCCACCAGCACCAAAGGACGTGGGACGCCTGATCAGGATCAGGACTTCAATCATGTTGCCGAGAGCTTTGATGTCGGGCTGCAGCGCCGCAGCCTTGTTGTGCGTTTTGGGCGCGACCGCGCGCGCCGATGATCCGAAGCCGGCGGCCGAGCTGCCCGAGGTCACCGTCACGGCGCCGAGCCCGATTCGCGCC
>JBARNF010000213.1:0-9429 GCA_049802835.1 Bradyrhizobium sp. | reverse complement strand
CCGATGTCGGCTCGGCGATCACGCGCAAATGGCTCGATGTCGACAAGGTCGATGCCGTGGTCGACGTGCCCAATTCGGCGGTCGGCCTCACGGTCAACGAGCTGCTGCGCAACAGCCGTATGACGTTCCTGGCGTCGTCGACCGCGAGCTCCGATCTCACCGGCAAGGCGTGCTCGCCGAACACCATCCAGTGGGTCAACGATGCCTGGGCCACCGGCAACACCACGGCGGCGGCGATGATGGGGCGCGGCGGCAAGGATTGGTACTTCATCACGGTCAACTACGCGCTCGGTCAGGGCATCGAGGCGGAGGCCACCAACTACATCGAGAAGCAAGGCGGCAAGGTGCTGGGCTCAGCTAAGCATCCGCTCGGCACCGCCGATTTCGCCTCGTTCCTGCTGCAGGCGCAGGGCTCCAAGGCCAAGGTGATCGGGCTCGCCAACGCCGGCGGCGACACCATCAATGCCGTCAAGCAGGCCGCCGAGTTCGGCATCCAGCAGGGCGGGCAGTCGCTGGTCGCCTTCCTGCTGTTCATCAATGACGTCCACGGCATGGGCCTGAAGGCGGCGCAGGGCCTGCAACTGCTGGAGGCGTTCTACTGGGACATGGACGACGACACCCGCGCCTTCGCCAAGCGCTTTGCGGCGCGTCCCGGCATGAACGGCAAGATGCCGAGCGGCAACCAGGCCGGCGTCTATGCCTCCACGCTCGCCTATCTCAATGCGGTGGCGGCCACGGGCAGCGATGACGCCAAGGACGTCGTCCCGCAGATGAAGACGGTGAAGGGCAAGGACAGGCTGTTCGGCGACGTCACCATCCGCGCCGACGGCCGCGTGATCCATCCGATGTATCTGTTCGAGGTCAAGAAGCCGGACGAGGCGAAATATCCTTACGACTACTATCGTCTCGTCTCGACGATCCCTGCGGAGCAGGCGTTTCGGCCGATCGCCGACGGCGGATGTGCTCTCGTCAAGTAGTGCAGTCGCCACGAGAGAGAGGCGTGTATGACACCTAAAGGTAGGTGTCCGAGGTGCTGCTAATCAGTTGCTCGTCATGGCCGGGCTTGTCCCGCCTGCGCGGCCGAAGCCGCGCTTCGGCGCGGCGAAGGCCCGGGCATCCACGTCGTGCGGCGGTCCTCGATAGACGTGGATGGCCGGGACAGGCCCGGCCATGACGGTGTATCGGGTGTGGTCTCGACCCTCGTTGGCTTCTGCTGCGCTGGACGTTCGCTTTCTGCTGTGCCGCAGTATGCTTAACAAGCACTATAGTTCTTGCCTTTGTCCGTTTGCGGGAATTATGGTGCATGGATGGATGGTGCGCGAAACGAAGTCCGCGCGACGGAGCGCTGCGACGAAACGCCGCCGCCCGCCGTGCTGCTGCGTGCCAGTGACGAAACAACGATAAGAACGATTTGTTGAGGGGAGGGAAGACCATGAGGACGAGCTTCTGGCTGGCGGGTGCCGCCGCACTGGTATTTTCGAATGCCGCCTATGCCGGCGACACCATCAAGATCGGTTTCGTCTCCACGTTCAGCGGCCCGACCGCGGTGATCGGCAACGACATGCGCAACTCCTTCGAGCTCGCGCTCGATCATCTCGGCCGCAAGATGGACGGCAAGCCGGTCGAGGTGATCTACGAGGACGACCAGCAGAAGCCTGACGTCGGCAAGCAGAAGACCGAGAAGCTGGTGCAGTCCGACAAGGTCGATTTCATCGTCGGCTACATCTGGTCGAACGTGCTGCTGGCGTCGCTGAAATCAGCGGCGGATTCGCAGACCTTCCTGATCTCGGCCAACGCCGGCCCGTCGCAGCTCGCCGGCGAATTGTGCTCGCCTTACGTGTTCTCGACCTCGTGGCAGAACGACCAGACGCCCGCCGCGATGGGCCTCTACATGAACCAGAAGGGCGTCAAGTCGGTGTTTCTGATCGGCCCGAACTATGCGGCCGGCAAGGACATGCTGGCGGGCCTGAAGAGCACCTTCAAGGGCCAGGTGGTCGGCGAGGAATACACGGTGTGGCCGAGCCAGCTCGACTTCTCGGCCGAGCTGTCCAAGGCGCGCGCCTCGGGCGCCGAATCCATCTTCGTGTTCTACCCAGGTGCTGCCGGCGTGCAGTTCCTCAATCAATATACGCAGGCCGGCCTCAAGGAGAAGATGCCGCTCTACACCGCCTTCACCGTCGACGAATTGTCGCTGCCGCTGCAGAAGGACAACGCGATCGGCGTGCCCGGCGCCCAGGAGTGGGTGAACGACCTGCCGAACGAGCAGAACAAGACGTTCGTCACCGACTACCGCAAGAAATATCCGGGTCTGCGTCCGACCTATTACGGCGCCCAGGCCTATGATGCGGCGCAGCTGGTCAATAGCGCGGTGGTTGCGGTCAAGGGCGATACGTCCAAGAAGGACGCGATGAAGGCCGAGATGGAGAAGGCCAACTTCAAGTCGCTGCGCGGGTCATTCAAGTTCGGCAACAACCACATTCCGATCCAGAACTTCTACCTGCAGGACGTGGTCAAGGACGCCGACGGCCAGCTCTCGCTGAAGACCGTCTCGACCATCGTCGAGAACGACCAGGACCGCTTCCACGACAAGTGCCCGATGAAATAGGCGAAAAGAATCCGGCCTTGACCAAACGGGCCTGGAATTTGCTTGAAGCTTAAAGCATCTCCGGCCTAAGATCGGGCCGGACATGGCGGCAGCGCCTGAAACGGTTCTGCCGCCGTCTTTTTGAGCGTGAAGTGAGGGGCATGCTTCTCGTCGTCGAACAATTCCTGAACGGGCTGCAGTTCGGACTGCTGCTGTTCCTGTTGGCCGCCGGCCTGACGCTGGTGTTCGGCATCATGGACCTCGTGAACCTCGCCCATGGCTCGCTCTATATGATGGGCGCCTATTTCGCGGCGACCTTCGTGGCCTGGACCGGCAGCTTCGTGCTCGGCGGCATCATGGCGCTGGGGGCCACGCTTCTGCTCGGCGTCGTGCTCGAATTTACGGCGCTACGGCATCTCTATGGGCGCGACCATCTCGATCATGTGCTGGCGACGTTCGGCCTGATCCTGTTCTTCAACGAAGCCGTCAGGCTGATCTGGGGCCCCGCCGGCCTCGCGTTGCCGCTGCCGTCATGGCTCGCCTTCCCCGTGACGATCCTGCCCGGCATCCAATATCCGGCCTATCGGCTCGCCATCATCGTGGTGGCGCTGCTGGTTGCGCTGCTGCTCTATCTCGGCGTGATGCGCACCCGCATCGGGATGCTGATCCGTGCCGGCGCCTCCAACCGCGAAATGATTGGCGCGCTCGGCATCAACATCAAGCTGCTCTACACGCTGGTGTTCGGGCTTGGCGCCGCGCTTGCCGGCCTCGCCGGGCTGATGCAGGCGCCGATCCTCACCGTGCAGATCGGCATGGGCGAGAACATTCTCATCCTCGCCTTCGTCGTGATCGTGATCGGCGGCATCGGCTCGATCCGCGGCGCCTTCATCGCTGCGATCATGATCGGCCTGATCGACACGATGGGCCGCGCTTTCCTGCCCAACCTGCTGCGCCAGGTGTTGAGCTCGGCGTCGGCCTCGACCGCGGCGCCGGCGATGTCGTCGATGCTGATCTATCTCCTGATGGCGATCGTGCTCGTGGTGCGGCCTGAAGGCTTGTTTCCGGCCAATCGCAGATGAAATCCTCGCTCACTGTCCAGAACATCGTCGCGGCCGTGATCGTTGCCGGTCTCGTGCTGCTGCCGGTCTATTCGTCGCTGTCCGGCAACATCTTCATCCTCACGCTGTTCACCCGCATCGTGATCCTGGCGCTGGCCGCCGTCAGCCTGAACCTGATCATGGGCTATGGCGGCATGATGAGCTTCGGCCACGCCGCCTATCTCGGCATCGGTGGCTATGCCGTCGGGATCCTGGCGCAGGAGGGTATCGGCTCCGGCTATGCCCAGTTCGCCGTCGCCATCGCGGCGTCCGCCGTGTACGCCGTCGTGATCGGCGCGCTGAGCTTGCGCACCCGCGGCGTCTATTTCATCATGATCACGCTCGCCTTTGCGCAGATGGCCTATTATGTCGCCTCGGGCCTCGCCCGCTACGGCGGCGACGATGGCCTCACGGTCTACAAGCGCAGCGATTTCGGCGGCCTGATCAATCTCGGCAACCGCGTGCAGTTCTATTACCTCTGCCTCGGCTGCCTGCTCGCCGTCGTGGTGCTGATCTGGCGGATCGTCAATTCCCGCTTCGGCCTCGTGCTCCAGGGCCTGCGCTCCAACGAGCAGCGCATGCAGGCGATCGGCTTCCCGTCCAAGCGCTACAAGCTGGCCTGCTTCGTCATCGCAGGGATGCTGTGCGGCTTGTCCGGCGCGCTGCTTGCCAACAACACCGATTTCGTCAGCCCCGCCGTCATGTACTGGACCCGCTCCGGCGACTTGATGGTGATGGTGATCCTCGGCGGCATGGGCACCCTGATGGGGCCTGTCGTCGGCTCGGTGGCGTTCCTGGTGCTGGAAGAGGTGCTATCGCAGCTCACCGAATATTGGGCGATCATCATGGGGCCGTTGCTGCTTCTGGTCGTGCTGTTCGGCCGTGGCGGCATCATGGGCATGCTCGGGAGGTTGAACCGTGGCTGAACCCCTGCTTCGCGTCGACAATCTGGTGCGCCGGTTCGGCGGCATCGTCGCGACCGATCACGTCTGCCTCGATGTTGCCAAGGGCGAGATCCACGCCATCATCGGCCCGAACGGTGCCGGCAAGACCACGTTGATCAGCCAGCTCACCGGCCATCTCGCCCCACATGCCGGACGTATCTTCTTGGGCGGGCGCGACATCTCGCATTTTCCGGCCTACAAGCGCAGCACGCTCGGGCTGGCGCGCTCGTTCCAGATCACCTCGCTGCTGCCGGATTTCACCGCGGCTGGCAATGTCGCGCTCGCCGCGCAGGCGCATGACGGCAAGCATTCGTTCCGTTTCTTCGCCGATGCGCGCAAGGAGAAGGGGTTGCGCGACGCCGCCCACGCCGCGCTGGAGCGCGTCGGTCTCAGTCATCGCGCTGACGTTCCGGTATCGAGGCTCAGCCACGGCGAACAGCGCGAGCTCGAATTGGCGGTGGCGCTTGCCACCAAGCCGCAGCTCCTGCTGCTCGACGAGCCGATGGCCGGCCTCGGTATCACGGAATCGCAGCGCATGGTGAAGCTGCTGCTGGAACTACGCCGCGAAGTCTCGATCGTGCTGGTCGAGCACGACATGAATGCAGTGTTCGCGCTGGCCGACCGCATCTCGGTGCTGGTCTATGGCCGCATCATTGCATCGGGCTTGCCGGATGAGATCCGGCAGAACGACGAGGTCAAGCGCGCCTATCTCGGCGATCAGCATGTGGTGGTCGGCCATGGTTGATCAGAAGCCGGAAGGCATGCTGCTCGAGGTCGACGGCATCGAGACCTGCTATGGCCTCAGCCAAGTGCTGTTTGGACTCTCATTGTCAATCCGTCCCGGCGAGATGGTCTCGCTGATGGGCCGCAACGGCATGGGCAAGACCACGACGATCCGCTCGATCATGGGACTGACCCAGGCGCGCGCGGGGACCATCCGCTTCAGCGGGCAAGAGACACGACGGTTGCCGTCCTACAGGATCGCCCAGCTCGGCATCGGTCTGGTGCCGGAGGGCCGGCAGATCTTCCCCAACCTGACGGTGACTGAAAATCTGGTGGCGGCCTCTACCAACCGGCTCGGCGCTTCCGATCCTTGGACGCTCGACAAGATCCACGCGCTGTTTCCGCGGCTCGCCGAGCGCGGCAGCAACATGGGCAATCAGCTCTCCGGCGGCGAGCAGCAGATGCTGGCGATCGGCCGTGCGCTGATGACGAATCCGAAGCTGCTGATCCTCGACGAAGCCACCGAAGGCTTGGCGCCCTTGATCCGCGAGGAGATCTGGAACTGCCTGTCGCTGCTCAAGTCGCGCGGGCAATCGATCCTCGTCATCGACAAGAACGTCGGACATCTGACCCGCATCTGCGATCGCCACACCATCATCGAGCGCGGCCGCACCGTGTGGAGCGGCACGTCGGACCAGCTCATGGCTGAGCCGGACCTGCAGCATCGCTATCTCGGGATTTGAGCGGTCATTCTCTCGCGGCAAGGTCGGTGTGCGCCTCCCCCGTTTGCGGGGGAGGTCGCATCGCATCGACAGATGCGATGCGGGTGGGAATGCCCCGGGAAGCCTGCCGCTGTGGCGCCCCCACCCCAGCCCTCCGCCGCAAGCGGGAGAGGGGGTGCAGCGTCTCCGGATCGGCAGCCCCTGCCGACATGCGCCGTTTTTTCGCATTGAGGTGCAGCCCGAACCGGCCTATGTTCTAAGTAGTACTTTGTTTTTCCTTTTACCAAAGGTTGAGCAATGCGTTCGCGTCATCTTGGACTCGAAGCGCCGAAAAAAGCCGCAGCCGGTCTGCGCGGCTTCTTGTCGCGCGAGTCCGACCTCGAGACGGCGCTCTGCCTCGCCTTCATGCTGATCGTCGGGATCATCGTGAAGCTGACGCCGCCCTGAGCGTCGTCGATCGGCTCTCAGCGCTCGAACGGGATGTACCTCTGGTACTCCTTCGGCACCCGGCTGCGGTAGCGCGAGGGCACCTTGCCGGTGCGTAGCGAGTGCTCGACCTCCTGCCGCGTGGTCCTGGTTCGCTTCTTCTTCGGCGTGGTCGCATCGCCTGCGGGCTTGGTGTCGCCGGCCTTGTCGGTCGAGGCCGCAGGCGCAGGACTCGCTGTTGCGGCAGGGGCGGGGCTTGCGGCGGGAGCGGGTTGGGCCGGAGTATCCGGGGCCGGTGCGCTCTGTGCGAAGGCCGTTCCGATTGCGAGACCCAAAGCCAAGACGCTTGCAACTGCGATCCCGGAGAACTTGATCATAACAACGAGACTCCAAACCAAGGCGGCTGACGTGCTGGCCTGATGAGGTCGTCCGTGCGCGCCGACCGGTTCATGCCCCCCGGCACGGCCGTCGCCCGCCGATGAGCCTCATCGCCCAAGATCAATTCGTGGTGCCAGTTTTTTGAGCACAGGCTGCAGTGTGTTCCCTTGAATCGCAAGCGTTTTTCTCTGGCATGCGGATTGCTCCTCTAGTTGCTTAGAGTTGGCAGCTAGGGTTCCGGTTCTCCATGGAGAATGCTGGTCCGAGAGCAGCCGCCAGGGGTGAGCCCTGGTGCACGGCGGGATAAAAGCCCGGGAGACCTCAGAGGCCGCGTTTGGCAGGCTCGAGGTTGTTCATGCCAGTCCGCGGTCAGAAAACCGATGAGGGACTGGACATGGGAAAAGCGCGAAATCTGTTTGTTGCCTTGATCGCTGCTGCGACGCTGGCGAGCACCTCGCTGTCGCCCGCCTTCGCTGAGAAGAAGAAGGAATTCAACATCGCCTGGACGATCTATGTCGGCTGGATGCCGTGGCCCTATGCGGCCGAGTCCGGGATCGTCAAGAAATGGGCCGACAAATACGGCATCTCGATCAAGGTCACCCAGATCAACGACTACGTCGAATCGATCAACCAATACACGGCCGGCAAGTTCGACGGCGTCACCGTCACCAACATGGACGCGCTGACGATTCCCGCAGCCGGCGGCGTCGACACCTCAGCCATCATCATGGGCGACTACTCGAACGGCAATGACGGCGTGGTGCTGAAGAAGGGCAAGACGCTGGCCGACATCAAGGGCCGGAAGGTCAACCTGGTCGAGCTCTCGGTTTCGCATTATCTGCTGGCGCGCGGCCTCGAGACGGTGAAGCTGTCCGAGAAGAACATCAAGACGGTCAACACCTCCGACGCCGACATCGTCGCGGCGGCGAAATCGCCCGACACGACCGCCGTCGTGACCTGGAATCCGCAGCTTCTGGAGGTGAAGGCCGAGCCGGGCGCGACGCTCGTCTTCGACTCCAGCAAGATTCCCGGCGAAATCGAAGATCTCCTGGTCGTCAACAGTGCGACGCTCAAGGACAACCCGGAGCTCGGCAAGGCGCTGACCGGCATCTGGTACGAGACCATCGCGCTGATGAAGGACCAGAGCGAGAAGGGCAAGGCCGCGCGTGAGGCGATGGCGAAGCTGTCGGGCACTGATCTGGCGGGCTTCGAGACCCAGCTCAAGACGACGTTCATGTACTACGAGCCGAAGGACGCGCTGGCCTTCATGACCGGGCCGGAACTGCCGAAGATCATGGATCTCGTGCGCACCTTCTGCTTCGACCACAATCTGCTCGGTGAGAACGTGAAGTCGAAGGACGCGGTCGGCATCTCGACGCCGACGAAGGCGCTGGGCTCGGCCAGCAATGTGAAGCTGCGCTTCGATCCGACCTTCATGAAGATGGCCGCCGAAGGCAAGCTCTGATCGTTTCCTGTTGCGCAACCCGTCTCGACCCTCATCCTGAGGAGCTTGCGTGAGCGAGCGTCTCGAAGGATGAGGCCCGATCGGGCCTCATGGCCGAGGCGGCGCTGACGCGTCTCCTCGCCATGGGGAATGAGGGAGCCTCTCGATGCCACGTGCCATGAACGTCGTCCCAAACCGGGGCAGCCGGATGTTGCTGGCCTTGCTGCCGTTCCTCCTGATCGCCTTGATCTACGTGATCGGCTCCGCCCAGCGGCGGGCCGACAATCCCGACGATAAGCTGCTGCCGCCGGTCTCCGAGATGGTCGCGACGTCGAAGCGGCTCGCGACTGAGCCGGATCGCCGCTCCGGGGACTACGTGCTGTGGGCCGATACGACAGCGAGCCTGCAGCGCCTGGCGCTCGGGCTCGGCATTGCGGCCGTTATCGGCCTCGTGCTCGGCCTCGCCATCGGCCTGTTGCCGATCGCCGGCGCCGGCTTCGGCACCCTCGTCGCCGTCATGTCGATGATCCCGCCCATGGCGATCCTGCCGGTGCTGTTCATCGTGTTCGGGCTCGGCGAATTGTCCAAGGTTGTGCTGATCGTCATCGGCGTCACGCCGACGCTGGTCCGCGATCTCTCACTCGAAGTGCAGAACATGCCGCGCGAGCAATTGATCAAGGCGCAGACCCTGGGCGGCTCGACCTGGCAGGTCGCGATCCGCGTGGTGCTGCCGCAGATCATGCCGCGCCTGATCCAGGGCCTGCGGCTGATGATCGGGCCGGCGTTCCTGTTCCTGATCTCGGCGGAGGCCATCGCCTCCGATGTCGGGCTCGGCTACCGCATCTTCCTGGTGCGGCGCTATCTGTCGATGGATGTGATCCTGCCCTATGTCGTCTGGATCACGCTGCTCGCCTATCTGTTCGACCTTGCTTTGGTGTGGATCGGCCGGCGCGCGTTCCCTTGGGCATATGACGGGGGAGCGCGCTGATGAGCACGCTGTCGTTCCGCAACGTCTGGGTCGAATACGGCAACCAGGTCGTGCTCGAACGCATCAATCTCGAGATATCATCGGGCACGTTCCTGTCGATCGTTGGGCCTTCGGGCGCGGGCA